>JAHELE010000013.1:17155-38466 GCA_024644345.1 Actinomycetes bacterium
CTGGTTCGTCACCACGCCAGCCTCCTCCTGGACGCCTGCCGAAGGACACACACCGACGACGACCTCCGCCGAATAGAGCAGCTGGCTGCCCCGTTGCTGGTCACCTGACCCCAAATCCGGCTCGCAAGGTGTTGGATCAGGGGTATGCGACTGACGCCGACCGAGCGGGACCGACTGCTGCTCTTCACCGCCGCCGAGCTCGCACGTTCACGGCAGGCCCGGGGACTGCAGCTCAACGCGCCTGAGGCCACCGCCATCATCTCTGACACAGTGATCGAGGCCGCACGCGACGGACGCAGGCTGCGCGATGCCGTCGATGCCGCATGCAACGTTCTCTCACCCGACGATGTGCTGCCGGGCGTCGCCGCACTCGTCCCCGAAGTCTGGGTCGAGGCAGTCTTCGACGATGGCAGCCGACTGGTCGTCGTCCCCGAGCCGCTCGGGCCACCGCACGGCGATTTGATCCCCGGTTCGGTGCACCCGGCGCACGAGGAGGTGGACGCCGCTACCTCCGCAACGATCGAACTCGCCGTGCGCAACACCTCCGAAGTACCGATCAGCGTCACCTCTCACTTTCACTTCTTCGAGGTGAACCCCCGGCTCTCCTTCGACAGAAGCGCCGCCTACGGAATGCGCCTTGCCATCGGCGCCGGTGAGGCAATCCGCTTCGACCCCGGGGCCACAGTCACGGTGGGGCTGGCCCCGATTGGGGGTGCTCGTGTAGTGATTGGCTTCGCCGGCCTGGTCGACGGTCCACTTGATGCTCCCGGTGTGCGCGACGCCGCGCTGGCCAAAGCGCGCGCCACCGGATACCTCGACAACACCACAGAGGGCGAGCCGATATGAAGGCCAGAGACTACGAGGCCGTGTACGGGGCAACCACGGGTGATCGGGTTCAGCTCGGCGACACCGGACTGTTCGTCAAGGTCGAGAGTGACTCCCAGCAGCTTGGTGACGAGTTCTTGATGGGGTTCGGCAAGACCGCGCGGGACGGCATGCACCTGAAGGCAGTGCCGACGTCCGAGTCATGTGACGTGGTCGTCTCGAACGTGCTGATGCTCGACCCCGTCCTGGGCATCCGCAAGGTATCGATCGGTATCCGTGAAGGACGGATCAGCGGCATCGGTCGAGCCGGCAACCCCAACACCCTCGACGACGTCGACGTTGTCGTCGGCAACAGCACCGCGGTCATCAGCGGCGAGGGCCTCATCGCCACACCTGGCGCCATCGACACGCACGTGCATCTCATGTCGCCCCGCATCATGGAGGCGGCGCTGTCGTCCGGGGTCACCACGATCTTGGGCCAGGAGTTCGGACCGGTCTGGGGGGTTGGCGTCAACTCCCCCTGGGGGCTTCGCAAGGCCTTCGGAGCCTTCGACCAGTGGCCGGTCAACATCGGCTTTCTCGGCCGAGGGTCGTCGTCAGATGGCGCACCGCTGCGTGAAGCAGTGGAGCTGGGCGGGGTCTGCGGCTTCAAAGTGCACGAAGACACCGGGGCGCACGCCCGCGCACTGGATACCGCGCTGCGCGTCGCCGACGAGTACGACGTGCAGGTGGCGCTGCATACCGACGGTCTGAACGAGAGTCTCTCGGTCGAAGACACCCTCAGCGTCCTAGACGGCCGCACCATTCACGCCTTCCACGTCGAGGGATGCGGCGGCGGCCATGTTCCGAACGTGCTGCAGCTCGCCGGTGTGCCCAATGTCATCGGTTCGTCGACCAATCCCACACTGCCCTACGGCAGGGACGCCGTCCACGAGCATCTCGATATGATCATCGCCAGCCACGGCCTCAAGTCCGACCTGCCATCTGATCTGCAGATGGCGTCGGACCGCATCCGCGGAGCCACCATGGGGGCCGAGAACGTCTTGCACGATCTCGGGGTCATTCCGATCACATCTTCTGATGCCCAGGGCATGGGTCGGGTGGGTGAAACGATCAAGCGCACATTCGCCATGGCGGCACAGAACAAGCGGGCCAGAGGCTCACTTGATGGATCTGACGACGGTGAGGCCGACAATGCCCGCGTGATGCGCTACCTGGCCAAGCTCACCATCAACCCGGCCATTGCGCACGGGTTCTCGCACGAGCTGGGCTCACTCGAGATCGGCAAAATGGCTGACATCGTCCTCTGGCAGCCGGCCTGGTTCGGGGCGAAACCAAACCTCGTTCTCAAGGCCGGCTTCCCCGCGTGGGGGCTGACCGGTGACCCGAACGCCACCGTCGACCGGGCCGAGCCCGTCGTGTACGGACCTCAGTTCGGCGGGCACGGCGCGACCGCCACTGACCTCTCGTTGGCCTTCGTCAGCAAGGGTTGTGACGTCGACTCGCTCGGGCTGCGCCGCCGAACGCTTCCGGTGAAGAGCTGCCGTGGACTCGGACTTGGCGACATGGTCAGCAACGCCACGGTGGGGACGACAGAAGTAGACGTTCACGGTGAGCGTGTGACGTTCGACGGTGTCGAGCTCAGCGCAGAACCCGTCGACTCGGTCAGTCTGAGCCGGTTGTACTTCCTGTAATCAGCCCGTACCAGTCATCGTTGCGGCGATGTCCGAGCTCGAGTCGCCACCACGGCGGAGCACGACTCCGACCAGGCCTATCGCGATCACCGTCAGCACGAACATCATCGTCGAGATGGAGGCGATCTCAGGGCGCAGCGCCGTCTTTACCGATGCGAGGACATACACCGGCCAGGGAGTGCTGCCCTGCACAAACACGAACGCGGATATGACGGTGTTGTCGAGGCTCAACGTGAAGGCCAGTAGCCCACCCGCCAGCACCGCCGGCAACATCAGGGGGAGGGTGATCTGCGTGAAGCGTTTGGTCGGGGTGGCGTAAAGGTCCCCGGCCGCTTCCTCCAGCGACTCGTCAATCCCAGCAAGCCGCGCGCGGACGATCAGTGTCACCACCGCAGTACTGAAGACTGAGTGGCTGACGATCAGCCTCACGTAGCCATTGTTGAACGCCAAGATATTGGCATCCTGGCCGAGTAGCACGTACCACGGCAGGAGGGCAATCGCGTCGACGATTTCCGGAGTCACGAGAACGAGCGCGACCAGGAAGAGGAATCCCGTGGTCCACTTGCCGGGACGTCGGGCAAGAGCGACACCAGCCAGCGACCCAAGCACCGTGGCGACCACCGCTGAAAGGGCGGCCACGATCAGCGAGGTCTGTACCGCCGCCCTGGGAGCCGAGTTCTCGAAGAACGAGCGGTAGCCATCGAACCCGAAGCCGCTCCAGTCCGTCAGCACTCGTCCGGTGTTGAACGAGAAGATCACGATCCAGACGATCGGCAGAAAAAGAAAAACGAACATCAGGACGCCCCAGACGGTGAGGCTCCACTTCGTCCAGTCCACGCGGTGCCGCCGAGCGGCCGTCTGCTGGCTCATGCGGCAGCCTCCGGCAGCGAGACCCGTCGACGCGCTCGCACGATGGCGCGCAGCAACAGACCGACGATCGCGAACACTGCCAGCGCCGCCAGAATGAAGCCGATCATGATGACAGCCATTGCGGCGCCCCTTGACCAGTTGAAGGTGTTGAGGAACTGATCTGCCACCAGCACACCGGCCATGGTGCCCTTGGCGCCGCCCAGCAGGGACGCGGTGATGTAGTCACCCATGAGAGGAATGAAGACCAGGAGCATGCCGGCGATGGCTCCGGGCATCGCCAAGGGCATCGTCACCTGGACGAAGGTCTTCAGACGGTTTGCCCCGAGGTCCTTGCTCGCCTCCGTCATAGCGCTGTCGATGCGCTCGAATGCTACGTAGAGCGGCAGAATCATCAGCGGCAGGTAGTTGTAGACCACCCCGATCTGCACACCCGCCTGCGTGTACAACAACCCTAGGTCGCCTGAGGTGATCCCGACGTCCTGCAGTTTCTGGGAGACGAAGCCATTCGGCGCGAGAATCAGCTGCCAGCCGATGGTGCGCACCAAGAAGTTCGTCCAGAAGGGGACGAGGACCAAGCCCAGTAGCACCCCCCGCCATCGTGGACTCACCTTGGTCGCTAGCCAGTACGAGAAGGGCACCGAGATGATCAGACAGATGAACGTGCCCGTAATCGAGATGCGCAGCGTGCGCCAGAAGATGGGCGCGAAGGCCGGGTCGAAGGCTTTCGGGAAGTTGTCCAGCGACCACACGTCGGGGCTGATGTCGGGCTTCTGGACAAAGCTGCTGACTTGCTCACCGAGGCTGTAGAGCAGTACCAGCCCAACCGGCAATGCAAAGAACAGGATGAACCACGTCCACGCGGGTAACGCCAGAAGGAATTTGGGCGCGCGAGCGCGCCTAGGTTTCTTGGTGCTACTCGGAACAGGAGCCGTCGAACCGGCGTCGGCGGTCTCCATCGTGTCGGTGGTCATGTGACCGTCAGTTACCAGCTGCCGACTTGAACTTGTTGTAGATCTCAACGCGACGGTCTTGAGCCGAGTTGAGCTCACCGGACTCCATGATCGCCACCTGCTCCGGGGTGAAGAACACCATGTCGAGCCGCTCAACGCCTGCATCCTCGGCAAGTGGCTGGATGTCTTTGACCCCGGTGTTGTACCCGATGTACTCCAGCTCCTTCAACGAAACCTCTGGCTGCAGCAGGTAGTCCATCCACGCATACGCGGCATTCGGATGCGGCGCCCCTACGGGAATCGCGTAGGTATCCATCCAGATCTCGGTCCTCGGCCCGGGGAAGACCCACTTCCACTGGTCTGGGGAGTCGGCTCCGAGAATGCCCTGACGCGCGTCTCCGTTCCATGCGTGTACGAGGGCGAAGTTTCCGTTCTGCATATCTCCGCCACCGGGGTACGACTGGAACGCCTTGACGTGCGGAGCGAGTTCGCTGACCAGAAACTCCTCGCACTGGTCGAGCTCGCCGGTGTCCTCAGTCATCCAGTTGATGTCGTTTGCCCAGAGCCAGAGTCCCACCGCGTTGTCGGGGCTCTCGAGGACCGAGACGTTGCCACTTGCCTCGTTCATAGCGACGTCGAGGAAGTCCTGCCAGGTGGTCATCTCTTTGTTGATCTTGGTCGTGTCATAGGCGTATCCGGTAGTGCCCCAGTCCTTGCAGATGGAGTACTTGTTACCGGGGTCCCACGGCTGGTCTTTGTACTCTTCCTCGAGGTTGTCAAAGTTCTTGATCCGGCTCAGGTCGAGCTCTTGTACGAGCTCGTTCTCGACCAGAGCAGGGATGAAGGGACCAGTTGGCACGATGATGTCGTAGCCAGAGGTGCCTTTGGCGGCACTCAATTTGGCGATGAGCTGCTCGTTGGAGTTGTAGGAGTCAAGCGTGAACTTCAGGTCGTTGTCGCTCTCGAACGCCTTGATCACCTTGGGTGCGTTGTACTCACCCCAGGTGAACATGTTCAGCTCACTCTCGATCTCACCCACCGGCGCAGCCCCAGTGTCGGTCGTCGCATCCTCCCCGCATGCGCTCAGCAACGCCGAGCCGGCAACCGCGGCGCCGGCGGCGCCACCCATGAACATCCGTCGGGAGATTCGCTGTGCTGCCTGTGGCGGGGCGAGAATCTTGATCGGTTCGTTGAGATCACTCATGGAGCTTCCCTTTCTCTCGTCCCGGCTCAGTTGCCGGCCAGTACTTCTGCCTTGTCGGACGCCGGGTCAGCCAGTACAAGATCGGCCTGCTCGGCGGTGAAGAGATACGTATGGTCGGCGGCCCACGAGCACCAGACGGACTGACCGGTTGACAGCCTCGGCGCCTTCGTACGGGGCAGACGGGCGAGGATCTCTCGGCCACCGCCAGTGGAGACAACGAACTGGATGACATCCCCGAGATGCGAGATTCCCGCAAGTTCTCCACGCAGCACGTTGGCTGAGGCGCCCGGGTCGGTCTCGCTCACCGTTATCGCCTCGGGGCGAACTGCCGCGAGCGCGTCCGAGCCGACCACCAACGGGTCGGCCGACCGGCTTGACGTGAGGGTGGCACCGTCCGTCTCGATGCCGGCACCTCCTTCGACTGCCCTCCCGCTGAAGAAGTTCTGCTGCCCGATGAACCCGGCCACAAAAGCCGACGACGGATGTTCGTAGATCGTGTAGGGGTCGCCGAGCTGCTCGATGCGACCGTCGAGCATGACCGCAATCCGGTCGCTCATCGAGAGAGCCTCTTCCTGGTCATGCGTGACGAAGATGAAGGTAATCCCCAGTTGCGACTGCAGCAGCTTGAGCTCGATCTGCATTTCTTCACGCAACTTGCGGTCGAGCGCACCGAGCGGTTCGTCGAGCAGAAGCAGACTCGGCCGGTTGACCAAGGCCCTGGCGAGCGCGACGCGTTGCTGCTGACCACCAGACATCTGCCGCGGCTTGCGATCGGCCAGTGGTCGCATCTTCACCATGTCGAGCGCCTCGGAGACACGCACAGCGGTGTCTGCCTTGCCGACCCCCTTCTGACGAAGCCCGTAGGCGACGTTCTCGGCCACGGACATGTGGGGGAACAGCGCGTAGGCCTGAAAGACCGTGTTCACGTCTCGCTTGTGAGGCGGAGTCCCGGCGATCGGCTGCCCCGAGATCCGCATTTCACCGGACGTTGGCTCCTCGAATCCGGCCAACATACGCAAAGTGGTGGTCTTGCCGCATCCGCTTGGCCCCAGGAGTGAGATGAACTCACCTGCTTGGACGCTGAGGCTGATGCGGTCGACGGCGACAAAGTCACCGAACATTTTGACTACGTCGACCAATTCAACGGATCCGGTCTCGGCGCCGGCACTACCCGCGTCTACCACTCGTCGCTGCCTTTCCTCGAATGGGCCGTTCCCGGAATCCACTCCGTCACCTCACCAACAGGTGTTGGCCGCAGTCAAGCAGACTGTGGCCCTGAATCGGTGACTTTGCGGCCAAGTCGTGACCTGCGCGTCACGCTCCGTATTCGCCACCTCCTCAGCGCCGGTAGACCACCTGTCCTGACGCGACCGTCAGCTCGACCGAGGCGTCAGCAGTGGTGCCCTCGGACGCCGCAAAGATGTTGCGGTCAAGCACCGCCAGATCTGCCCGCATCCCCGCGCTCAAGCTCCCAGAGTTGGCATCATCGTGGTTGACATAGGCGGTTCCCGACGTGAACGCCGCGACGGCGTCCGCCAGGGCCACCCGCTCGTCCGGAAGGAATGCTGGCGAGTCCGGTTCGGCCGGGTTGCGACGGTTCACCATCACATCGATCTCCTCCAGCGGATTGGCCGACGTCACCGACCAGTCGCTGCCACCGGCCAGGCGGGCCCCGGACCGCATCATCGATGCGAACGGGTACTGCAGCTCGACTCGGTCCGCGCCGAGGAAGGGCACCGTGAGCTCGTCCATCTGCGCATCGCTCTGGGCCCAGAGTGGCTGGCAGTTGGCAATCGCCCCGACCTCGGCGAAGCGACCGATGTCATCTGGATGGACGATCTGCACATGGGCGATGTGATGACGATGATCGGTCATGCCATTTGCCTGTCGCGCCGCCCCTACTGCGTCGAGAGCATTTCGGACTGCGCGGTCGCCGATGGCGTGCATGTGCACCTGGAAGCCAAGCCGGTCGAGCTCGGTGACGGCCGCCGCCAAGAGGTCGCGCTCGACGTAGGACAGTCCGTGGTTGTCGGTGTGTCCCCCACAGCCGTCGCAGTAGGGCTCAAGCAACGCTCCTGTGTAGTTCTCGAGGACACCGTCGGTCATGATCTTGATGCTGGTGGCGTGGTAGTTGCCCACCACGCCGTTCTCTCGTTGGGCAAGAAACTGTGGAATCTGCTCCAGACCCTGATGACGATCCCACCACAGCGCTCCCACGACCCGGGCAGTCAGACGCCCATCGGCGGCGAGTGAGCGATAGGCCTCATGGGTTCCGGGGGTCACCCAGGCGTCCTGCCAGGCCGTGATCCCCAGTGAGTGCAGGTGTTCCTGCGCGTTCAGGATCGCAGCCTCCCACTCCTCGCGCGCAGGCAACGGCACGAACTGGTCGTTGAAGGTGTAGGCCGCCCCCTCGTGCAGCATGCCCGTTGGCTCTCCTGTGGTGGGATCGCGCTCGATGCGACCGTCGGACGGATCCGGGGTCTGGTTGGTGATGCCAGCCAGCTCAAGGGCAGCAGAGTTCACCCATGCGCCGTGGACGTCCTTGTTGAGCAGGAAGACGGGACGGTCAGGAACGATTACGTCGAGGTCTTCCTTGCGAGGCAACCCCCCTGGGAAGCTCTCCATCGCCCAACCTCCCCCAACGATCCACGGTTCGTCCGGGTTCCCGCTGGCGTACTCGGCGATAGCTGCGAGGTAGGCCTCTCGACCGATCACGTCGTTGAGCCAGACCCGAAGCCGGTTGCGGCCCGCGAAGGGGCTGTGGATGTGTGCGTCCTGGAAGCCCGGCAGAGCGAGTCTTCCGGGCAGAGACAGCACCTCGGTGGCCGGCCCGCGAAGCTCTGCCAGGTCGCCCGCCGAGCTTCCGATGGCAAGAATTCGCCCGTCCTTGATGGCCAGCTCACGCGCCCAGGACCCCGACCCGTCGTTGCGGTACACGGACAGATCGGTGAGCAGCAGGTCAGCGGCAGATGTCGGCATCCACGCATCCTGTCTGGACGCGTCCTCGGTGCGCAACCGGCACATGGCCTCACCCGCATGGGCTACCAGTGTGCCGTCGCCCAAAGCCGATACCCAATTGGGCTCTCGGGCCCCTCATTGCCTTCCATTGCCTTCCATCGTCCTAGGGGTCGTACGTGACACGCAGCATGCGGTGGGTTCGACTGGTCGGTATGCCGACGGTCCTCGTGGTGGGCACGGGCGCACTCCTGGGATCGCCATCAGACGCGGCCACCACGACTCCGTGCACGATGCGCGTCACGATCGACCGAACATCGAGCACCACCTACGCAAACGGCGTCGAGCGCAACGTCTACAAGGTCAAGGTCAACTGGGCGGACCGCTCGCAGACCGCAGAAGTCGACCGCATGGTGATGCCCGCGAAGGCCCAGCCCCGTCTGGTGACCAAGAAACTGGGCACCCTGGGAAATCTTCGGACGCAGCTGGAGAGCCCCAAGGGCAACCGAGGTATCGCCGCGGTCAACGGCGACTTCTTCTACGGTTACCCCATCGGCGGGCAGCGGGTCTACCTGCCACGCAACGCGTCCATCTCCAAGGGGAAGCCTGTCCGCCTCGGCCCCGAGCGCACCCGCGTCGTCGGGATCGACAAGGACGGAAACCCGTACGACCGTGAGGTCGGCATCAAGGGAACCGTGGCCCACGGGAACAAGGTCTTCACGATCGACAGCTTGAACTGGCACTCGATTGGAGACTCTGGCGTCGGCATCTACACGCCCGCCTGGGCCGACGTGAAGAGCGCCAAGCGCCCGGCTGGCGTCGTGGAATGGGTCGTCAAGAAGAACGAGATCATCGACGTCCGCACCCATCGCAAGACCGGCAAGACGGTCAAGCCCCACACCAAGGTGGTGGCCTTCGGCAAGAAGTACGCCAGGTATGCCAAGCGGGCCAAGGTGCACAGCGCCGCACTCATCGCCGCCAAGCAGAGCACGGCTGGCGGCGTCCAGCTGCAGGAAGCCATCGGGCGAGGGGTCTCCCTGGTCGACAACGGCGAAGTCGCCCTGCCCTGCGAGGGCAAGTGGTACCAGCAGCGACCCCGCACAACCGTGGGCTGGGATGCCGACGGCACCTGGATGTCCCTGTCACTGCCCGGCAGCGGGTACGACCGCAACGGGTACCGGATCGGTGGGCTCGGCCTCGCGCAGGAGGCAAACATCGCCAAGGCGCTCGGTTTTGTGGAGGCGTCAGAGCTGGACGGCGGCGGCTCCACAACAGCCATGGTGCGCCGATCCGATGGCGCGTGGGATCGCGTCGACGACAAGGACTCGATCTGGCAGCGACCCGTCCCTAACGCGCTGATCTGGGTCAAGCCGAAGAAGTAACGTCCTGGACCCGAAGCTCTCGCCTACGATTCCCTGGTGACAGTTTCGGACTTCAGCCTCACCGCCTCCCCCGGCCGCACTCTGCCGGTGGCCACCCACGCGTCCGGAATGCGGATCTGGGATCGCGACGGCGTCGAGTGGCTCGACGCATGCGGCGGAGCGATGGTCATGAGTCTCGGGCATTGCCATCCGCGTCTGGTCGAGGCGGCACAGAAGCAGCTGGAGAAGCTCACCTTCACCTACCGCTTCTCGTTTTCTAACGAGCCGATGATCGAACTCGCCTCCCTGGTTCGCGAGATCGCCCCTATGGAGCGTGGCTGGGCCTTCTTCAACTCATCCGGATCAGAGTCCGTCGAGTCGGCTATTCACCTGGCGCTGCTCTACTGGCAGCACGCTGGCCACCCCGGGAAGACCGAGCTGATCTCTCGCTACCCGAGTTTTCACGGATCGACCCTCGGCGCGCTTGGCCTGTCGGGATCGCGATGGCGACAGGGGTTTGAACACGTGCTCGACGACAACCCCGTCGCCCAGGCGCCGAATGCCGACATCCGCTCTGGGCTCACACCCGAGCAGGAGCTGGTCTTCGGGTTGAAGCAGATCGAGGACGCCATCGTGGCCCGTGGACCGGAGAACGTCGCTGCGGTCTTTCTGGAACCAATCTCTGGCGCCAGCACCGCCGCGGTCGTCCCCCCGGACGGTTACCTGGAGGGCGTCCGGACGATCTGTGATCAGTACGACGTCTTGATGATCTGCGACGAGACCGTCACCGGGTTCGGCCGCACCGGAACGTGGTGGGCCGTCGACCACTGGGGCGTCCAGCCCGACATGATCAGCTTCGCCAAGGGAGTGACAAGCGGCGTGACGCCCTTCTCGGGCCTGGCGATCAGCGGCACCATCGCGGACGTGTTCGCCGCGGCTCCCGAAGGATTTCCTTTCGGCCACACCTACTCCGGAAACCCAGTCGGCTGCGCCGTGGCGGCCGAAGTCATTCGAACGATCCGTGACGACGGACTGCTGGAGAACAGCGTGCAGATGGGCAAGCGGCTGCATCAGGGCCTGGTCGAGATTGCCGATCGCTCAGCACACATCGGTCAGGTGCGCGGGCGGGGCCTGCTGCAGGGGCTCGAGCTGGTCACGGACCGGGAAACACTCGAACCGCTGCCGGGTGCCTCCTACCGTCTCGCCGGACTCGCCCGGGATCACCACATGATGATCTACTCGTGCCCTACTCCCTTGGGTGGACGCGTCATCGAGGCCGTGATGCTGGCCCCGCCGCTGACGATCGATGCGCACGACGTTGACGAGATCGTGGAGCGACTTTCGTTGGCCGTCGAGGAGCTCGACCGAACGTCGTAGGCTCCGCGACCGACTAGTGCGCCACAGGCGCGGGGATGATCCCCGGATCGTCAAAGAGGTACTCGTTGATCAGGTAGTTGATCTCCTGGATCGACAGCGCCTCCGTATACGCAACATTGCGTGAGAACCGCTGGTAGTCGACCGCACGCAGTGCCTCGAGTGCCCGCGGGTGCGTCAGGGTCAAGTAGAGCTCGGTGGTGATCTTCCGCCGCGGAAACTCGGTCTTCACGGCACCACACCCGAAACCGAAGATCGTCAACGCAACATCAGCATCTTCCGGCCCACACTTGGCCACGACCCCTCGATCCTGCACCTTGACCCTCGGTCGGCTGTGATCGCGACGCTCCCAGATCTGGATGCAGGTCCTGAGGTAGTTGCGGGCGTAGAGGATGCCACCTTCCCCGTCGACATAGCTGATGGACAGATCATTGTCAGCGCGCAGGTGAAAGCGAGGATCCAGCCGGTTGGTGACGCTCCACTTGCGCCACGAACGAGGGACGATGAAGGCGATGTAGTCGCTGTACTGCGCGCACCGGTTGAAGAAGGGCACCGAAAGGGCGTTGTTCCTTCCGAAGGGAGGATTACCCACGCTCACGGCATTCTGCACACTGAGCTGCTGCTGAAGGAAGTCGCCTCGCGAGACGTCACGGTGCCTGGGTTCGATGTCGAAACTGACCACGTCGAGTACGCCGACGGCGCGTGCGGCGTCGATGAACACCCCGGTACCACCGGCCGGCTCCAGCCAGGTTCGGCGCGTGGCGTCGGGGACGAGGTCGAGCACCTGGGCCACCACGTCATCAGCGATAGAGCGAGGCGTGAAGAACTGTTCCTTGCCGGTGATTCGGGTATTGCCATTGGGGGTGGGACTCCTGCTCGTCCCACGGTGCTCAGCCACGGGAACGACCATAGTGATGTCGGTAGTGTGAGACGGGTTCGGTCAGGGCCTACGACATGGGGGCCTCATGAAAGCAGTCGTACAACGCTCCTACGGCCCGATGGGGACGCTCAGGGTGGAGGACGTCCCGAAGCCAACGCCCGGTGAGGGTGAGGTTCTGGTCCGGGTGCGAGCCGCGTCCCTTCACGCCGACATCTGGCACGCCGTCTCCGGCCGACCCCTCGTGATGCGACTCATGGGGCCGGGGCTCAGGCGGCCCAAGGTCCCGATCCCTGGAATCGATCTCGCCGGTCGGGTCGAGTCAGTCGGTCCAGGCGTGACCCGGTTTACTCCGGGGGACGACGTCTTCGGTGAGTGTGTCCGCGGGATTCAGTGGAGAAATGGCGGAGCATTCGCCGAGTACGCGTGCGTCAGGGAGAAGGACCTCCAGACCAAGCCCGAACGGCTCTCGTTCGAGCAGGCGGCCGCCGTACCGACCTCGGGCCTGATAGCCCTCCAGACCGTGCAGGATGAGGGGGACGTGCAGGCGGGCCAACGGGTCCTGGTCAATGGTGCGGGAGGGGCAGTGGGCACCTTCGCTGTTCAGCTCGCCAAAGCTCGGGGGAGCGTTGTGACGGCCGTCGACAGCGCCAGCAAGCTCGAGGTGCTTCGTTCGATCGGAGCGGATGATGTGATCGACTACGCCACTACCGACTACACCGCAACCGGTGATCGGTACGACGTCATCATCGACATTCCTGGAAACAGGCCACTCGCAGCCGTTCGACAGGCCCTTGCCCCCAAGGGAACCTACGTTTTCGTCGGCCACGACCAGTACGGTCGTACTGGGCATCCGGTACTTGGCTCTATCGGACGATTCCTTCGCATGTTCGCGATGACTCCCTTCGTTCCCCAGTTCAAGAAGCCAGGCAAGGTCTCGCCCCGCTCGGATCGGATGCGGACCCTGACCGAGCTGTGCGACGCGGGAACGCTCACGCCACTGGTCGACAGCACGTACGACTTGAGCCAGATCCAACAGGCCCTTCGCCACTTGGAAGCAGAGACTGCGACCGGCAAGATCGTGATCACGATGGCGGACTCCGACTGACCGAGGCGACCACGGCCCAAGGTCCCCATAAGGAGAGACTCACGATGACGAAGAACAACAATGCCGGCGCGGCCGGCGGCGGCGCCCTCTACGGACTCGGCATCTTCGGCGCCTGGGTCTACTTCTGGCAGCAGGCAGACACCTTCTGGGAGTACTTGCTGGCGATTCTGCAGGGGCTGGTCTGGCCCGCGATCATGGTCTACGACGTGTTCTCGGCACTGGGCAACTAGCGAACGGCACGTAGCTGTCCGAGCAGGCGCTCGTACGCAGGGAAGAGCGCCTCGCTCACGGCGGGAAACGGCTGGATCGTGTCCACCAGCGTGGCGACCGGGATACCGGCGCGCACGGCGAGGGTCACCTGCGCGATCCATTCATCTGCTCGCGGACCGATAGCCGAGGCGCCGATCAGTGTCCCGCGCTCAGCGTCAGCGTTCAGAACCACGATTCCTTCTTCCGACTCCAGCCAACCGCGCGCCGTTCCACCGACGTCCATCGTGGCGCGCACCACCGATCGCCCCTCCCGTCGTGCCTGCTCGGCTGAGATCCCGACCCCTGCCACCGGCGGGTCGATGAAGACTCCGCGAGGAACGGCTTCGAGATGCATGGTGGCGTCTCCGCCCAGCACATTCGCAGCGACGACGCGGCCGGCGTAGTTGGCGGTGTGCGTGAACGGGTACTTGCCGGTGACATCACCCGCGGCAAAGACATTCCGATGTCCGGGCACCCGACCATCGTCACCTGTGGGCACTCCCCCACCTGAGGTATCGATGCCCAGCACCTCGAGTCCGTAACCCTTCGTCCGCGGACGCCGACCGGTCGCGACCAGGAGCCGATCTGCCGATAGCCCCGTTCCATCTGCGAGGTGAAGGACTGTTGCTCCCTTCGAACTCGACACACGGTCTACGCCCACGCCGGCTCTGACCGCTACCCCCGTCCTCGCCAGCACGTCGTTGACCACCGCCGACACCTCTGGCTCTTCGCCCGGGAGAAGCCGATCCATGGCCTCCACCACCGTGACGGCGGTGCCGAAGGTCGAGAACACCTGGGCCAGCTCGACGCCGATCGCGCCGCCGCCAAGAATCAGCAGCGACTCCGGCAGATCGTTGCTGGTCAGCGCATCGTCACTCGTCCAGGGGTGTGCGTCGCCCAGCCCGGGAATCGGCGGCAGTGCAGCATCGGCGCCGACACTGATCAGGAGGTTGTCGTACATGAGTTCACGTGTGCCCACCGTCACGCAGCCCGGCGCCGATATCTGCCCCTCGCCGCGGATGATCTCGACCCCTTGGTCAGTAAGGCCCTGCGCCGTCTCGGTGTCGTCGAGATGGTTCGCCCGCTCATCGCGAATGTGCAGCGCCCGCTGCCACCCGGCGGCTGGGTCACCGAGATCCAGAGGTCCAGCTACCGCACCCAGGCTGTGGGCGGTTGACGCCTGGCGACGACGCGAGGCCGCGATCAGGAGGGCCTTGCTCGGGATACATCCCCAGTAGGGACACTCGCCGCCGACGAGCCGCGACTCGACGAGGGCCACGCGGCGTCCGGCCGTCGCGACCCTGGAGGCCGCGGTTTCACCAGCTGAGCCGCCACCGAGGACGAGCAGATCGTAGTTCTTCTCTTCAGCCATACGACCCATTGATACCCCACGGAACGATTTGGCGCGGATCCGCGCTGCGCACACGAGTGGGTCTAGCCTCAACGGGTTCGAGGTGGCCTGTTCAGGGAGACATCAGTGAGCTACGCGGTGTACGTCGGGAAGAACCATTGCGCGGATGGGTACGGCTACCTTGCCGGCTACGGCGACGAGCCCTCCAGCCACTGGCTCGACGTCGTGCCACGCAAGACCCACGATCAGGGATCTGTGATCGAGGTCGGCGTCACACCCGAAGCCCTCACCCCCGGTGTGCGATCGCATGTCACGCAGGTCCCTGAAACCTTTCGCTACCTGAGTGTCGGCTACTCGTACTACCTCGGTGTCCCCTCCCCCCTCACCAATGGTGGGCTCAATGAGCACGGCGTGGCGGTGAGGGACGTGTGGTCGCCGAGCAGCGCGCGGCTACGCGAACTCACACCGCCCGATCAGAAGGGCCCCAACTACAGCGACCTGGCCCGGATCGTTCTCCAGCGAGCGAGAACCGCACGCGAGGG
Source organism: Actinomycetes bacterium (assembly GCA_024644345.1). Taxonomy (GTDB): domain Bacteria; phylum Actinomycetota; class Actinomycetes; order JAHEKZ01; family JAHEKZ01; genus JAHEKZ01. Next base: position 32,516 of record JAHELE010000013.1, read on the forward strand.
GGTGCAGACGATCGGAGAGCTCATCGCGCAGTACGGATACTCCACGTACGGCGGCAACTCTCACCTGATCGCCGACAAGGACGAAGCCTGGGTGGTGATCGAGTTCGCCGGTGGGCAGGGCCTCTGGGTGGCCGAGCGCCTCAATGCGAGCAGCATCCGGGTCAGCCGCCCGGGCTACATCCTCGACATTCCGACGAGCTTCCTCGACGACCTGAACTACCTCGGGGCACCACACCTGATCGAGTTCGCAACGCAACGAGGCTGGTTCGACCCCGCGATCCAGACCACGTTCAACGTGAACGAGATCTACGGAGACGGGAACGGACGTCCGCCGGCAGCGGCCTGGATGGAGTCCGAGCTCGAACAGCGCGCTACCGGCCCGGAACGCGTCGCCTTTCAGGACGTCGTATGGGCAATCAGGACCGAGCGCCTTACCGGCGACACCGCGGGCTACGGACAGGTGGTGCCGCTGCCCGAGGAGAGCAATCCCGACCTTCGCGTCCTGTGGCACGCACCGATCGGTCCAGTCGCCGCCCCTCTCACACCATTCTTCCTCGGTGTGGAGTCCATCCCACCGGAGTACCGGCAGCATCGGTACCTGACGGTGGGAGAAGATGCGAGCTTCGTCGACGATTCAGACGACGATGACGTCCCCTCGGCCGTCCCTCAGAGAATCGAAGCGACTCGTTCAGCGGTCGCCACCTTCAAGCGGCTCCTGTACCTCATGTCCGAGCACCACGAGCAGTTTCTCCCCGAGGTCACTCCGGTCTTCGAGGCCCTGGAGCGCGAACTCGTCTTCGATCTGGTCGATGTCGTGCGGTCAGCTCGGATGCTCACCGATCAAAGTGAACCTGACTTGGCGCGGCGGTTGCTCACGCGCTTCAGCACAGACCAGGCGCTGCGTTCGCTCGATCTCGGCGAGGCGTTGCTGAACAGCATGGAAGCCCGCAGCCGGTTGCTGTACGGGGTGCGCGAGGAGCGCAGCTGGCGAGGTCCCGAGCAGCTGTGGTGACGGAGCCACCAGACTAGTTGCATCTGGATGCGCTGTACCTCCCCAGGCGAGTACGTTGGAGATTCCCACCGGAAGGACGTAGCCCATGGCCGTGTTCATGATCGAACGGCGGTACGCCGACCAACTTGAGGTCACCGTTGAGGTCGCCGATGGCATCAATCGGATCAATGAAGACGAAGGGGTTCGCTGGCTCTACTCGTTCTTGTCCGCAGACAAACGCAAGACGTACTGCCTCTACGAGGCAGTGTCGGCGGAGGCGATTCGACGGGCGGCAGAGCGGGCTGGCCTACCGGCGGACGTCATCGTCGAGGTGACGGACACGATTCAGGCGAACGGAACGGCAGTTCCGTTCTAGTCCATCAGGGCAGCAATCCCTGAGCCGCGGCATACATGGCTGCTTGGGTCCGGTTGTCAGAACCGGTCTTGGCCAGGATGCTTCGGACGTGGTTGGCAGCGGTGTTCTCGGTAATGACCAGTCGACGAGCGATCTCGCGGTTGCTCAAACCCTCACCAACGAGGCGAACGACCTCGATCTCGCGGGCAGTCAGGGTGCTTGGTGGCCCGACCGGCTCGTCACCGGACGTCGGAGTCAGGGCGTCCAGCTGACGCAGCACGCGATGATGCCCTATCGGCTCCGCGAGGGCTCTTGCCTGGTCAGTCAGCCGCAATATCCGGTGGGCCTGGGCCCCGTTGCGGTGCAGGTGGCGGGCATGCTCAACCAGCGTGAGCGCCTCGTGAACGGGAGCTGACATTCGACGGTCCATCTCGGCCGCGGCAGCGAACCACTCCTCGGGTGTGCCCGTTCCCAAGAGGGAGTCGACTGCTCCCAGATACCGGTCCGCGCTGCCGAAGACAGCAACGAACTGACCGGCGACGAGATTGAGTCCGGCGTACTCGAGCAGCGGGTTGCGCAACCGCTTGGCCGCGTCGATGTCCTCTAACGTCACGGCAGCTTCGACCAGAAAGGCAAGCACACCCGGCCACTGAGCGGTTCCCTCGTATGCCCCGATCTGGTGGTCGAGCATCCATCGCAGCAGTCGCGACGCCGGTTTGGTCATCTCCAGCTCGGTATAGATGGCGAGCAGCCCGGGCGCCCAATGATCTCCCAACCCCTCTTCGCCACTGATCAAAGGACGGACCTGGTCTATTGCTCCGGTTTCTCGACGAACCATGTACATCTGGACGCCGTAGGGGCCCTCGGTGTCGTCCGTACCGAATGACTCCCCCATCTCCATCAGACCGACGCACGTGCGCTCTGCCGCAGCGAAGTCGCCCGCGAGAAAATGGTGTGCGTACTCAGTGCACCCGGCCATGTACCGAAAGAAGTCCTGGCCCGTGGCGCGCGCCGTGAGCACCATGTCTGAATACGCACGGTCCATGCTCGTCAGGTCGCCGCGCTGGTAGGCGATGACGCCGCGGTAGTAGGCGCCTGGCCCGAGCTGGCCGAGATCACCTGTGCGGTGTGCCAGCTCGGAGAGCCGCGTTGCCCGATTGAGCTTCTCGGGCGCATCTCGTGGGTTGACCCCATGCCACAGGCTCGCCTGCAGCGTGTCGGCCAGCAGGTCGTCGTCACCGATTGCTTCAGCAAGCTCGATGGCTCGATTACCCAAGGCCCTCGCCTCATCGGTCGACCCGGTGAAAGCCAACGCCCGCCCCAGGCTCGCAATGGCGCGGACGTAGTCCGGGTCTGCCGGATCGCGGTCCAACCCGGCGAGAGCTGCAGACAACAGCTCGACAGCCCGCTCACCGGGCAACCCCGGTCGCCAGGAACCTGCTTCGAAGGCAACGGCGCCTCTCACCCGGTTGAGAGGCGACCCATGCATCGCCACTTGCTCGCCCAGCGCGCGTGCCCGGGCAAAATCTCCCCCCAGCAGCCGGCTGCGCGAGGCGTCGAGCAGCAGGGAATCGCGCTCGGCGGGGCGGTCGGTCAGCTGCGCGGCTTGTTCCAGCCACCGAGCAGCATCGTCATGAGCCAAGCTCCGGTCAGCGAGTCCAGCTGCCTCGATCAGATAGCGCACAGCCTTGTCGGCGTACCCCAAGGTGTGGGCGCCCGCGTAGTGGTAGGCCAGCTGTTGAACGTACCGGTCCGAATCCGGTGAACGCGTCTCGATCACCTGCGCCACGCGGGCATGCTCGTGAGCACGTCGTGATGACGACAGCAGGCCCAGAACTGCCGACCTGGCCAAGGTGTGCGGGAATCGAAAGGACCCCTCTTCGCCCGGAGCGGACTCAACGAGTCCGGCAGCGACAGCTGCGTCGACCGCTTCCAACGTGGTGTCGTGCGTCCAGTCCGATGCAGCCACCAAGGTGATGACATCAAACTCCTCACCGATTACGGCCGCGAGCTCCAGGACCTCGCGATGCGGTGCGGTCATCCGGTCCAGTCGACTCTCGATCGTGTGTCGTATCGACTCCGGCGCGGCCAACGCTGCCGCACTGGCCTGCTTCGGCCAACCATGGGCGGCCATGTCACGCCACAGCTCTCGGAGAAAGAAGGGGTTTCCCCCTGTCTGGTCGCGCAGATCTCCGGCGAGGGTGCGGGCTCGACTGGCTGAGATACCACTGGCCCGCACCAGGTAGTCGGCGATGTCGTGGGCATCCAGACCTTCGAGATCGATCCGTCTGACGCCATCCAGCCGGTACAGCGTGGCGAGAGCTCGCTCCATCGGGCGGGATCTGTCCGGTTCGGTGGTCCGATGGGTCCCCACGATCAGGACCCTGCTCTCGGCCGTCTGCTCCACGAGGTAGCCGAGCAGCTGCAGTCCAGCACTCCCAGCCCACTGCAGATCGTCAAGAAGCAGCACCACCGGACGCTGAGCAGCAGCAGCCCGGATGGCGTCCACCGCCGCGTCGTACAACCGGCGCCGGTGCTCGCCCGCGTCGGCCTTACCTGACCGCTGGCCCGTCAGAGTGGCTAGCCGGTCGGTGATGACGGTGGCCTCAGCACTGGCGCCGTCGGCGAGGGGAAGGCGTCCGGAAAGCAGATCCGGCATCAAGGCTTCGAGGGGCTGGACGAACGGCTGGTAGGGCGGCCCAAACTCGTCGATGCAGTCTCCCAGCAGCACAACAGCACCACGCTCGTGGAGAACGGTGGAAACTTCGGCGGAGAGGCGAGACTTACCCGCACCCGGCTCGCCTCCGACAAAGACCACCTGCCTGATCCCCGAAAGGACACCAGCCCACGCCTGCTCGAACTCCGCCAACTCACGAGCACGGCCCACAAATACCCGGTGCGCTGTCCCGGACAGACGCACCGGCATCGGGGATCCGGTCCATCGGGGCATCGTCATCCCACGCTAGTCATGGGCCTCATCTGCGGCATGACCAGATCTGACCATGCCGCCTCCCGGCAGAAAGACAGCCATTTTCGGTCATGTGTCGCGCGCCGAGGGTACCTAGGTTCGAACCACGGCGAAGGTTCACGTCCGGTGAACCAGACCGATGAGAGGAAGCCCATGTCCACGCAAACGCTTGAGTCGCTCCGCGCGCAGATATCCGGCTCGGTGATTACCCCTGGTGATGCCGGCTACGACGAGGCGCGGCAGGTCTACAACTTCATGATCGACCGCCGGCCGGCAGCTGTGGTCCGATGTGCCGACGCGGCAGACGTCGCTTCCGTGGTGCGGTACGCCGCCGAGACTGGCACTGAACTCGCCGTAAGGGGCGGTTCACACAGCGTGCCCGGCTTCGGGACAGCCGATGACGCCATCGTTGCTGATCTCTCCGCCATGTCGTCGGTGACCGTCGACGCATCGGCACGAACCGCTCGCGCTGGTGGGGGCACCACCTGGGGCGGATTCAACGAGGCTACGAGCGCTCACGGTCTGGCCACGACCGGCGGGGTCATCTCTACGACGGGTATCGGCGGACTGACCCTTGGTGGCGGCATCGGCTACCTGACGCGCGGATACGGCCTGTCGTGCGACAACCTCATCTCCGCCGAGGTCGTCACAGCCGATGGGAACACCGTGACGGCCAGCGAGACAGAGAATCCCGACTTGTTCTGGGCACTTCGGGGTGGCGGCGGGAACTTCGGCGTTGTCACCGAGTTCACCTTCCGCCTTCACCCCGTCACCGAGATCTATGGCGGACCGATGTTCTTCGAGCTCTCCGATGGACCGGCGATCTTGAGCTACTTCAACGAGTTCATCAAGACTGCCCCGCGCGAGTACGGCGGCTTCCCAGCCTTCCAGATCGCGCCACCACTGCCCTTCGTCCCTGAAGATCGGGTGGGCGAGCCGTTCGTGGCTCTCGTCTCCTGTTGGTCAGGTTCGGCCAATGACGGCGAGAAGATTCTGCAGGGATTCAGGGACATTGCGACGCCAGTCGCTGAGCACGTGGGCACGATGCCCTACGCCGACCTCAATGGAGCTTTTGACGCGCTCGTCCCCCGCGGGCTCCAGCACTACTGGAAGGCAGAGTTCGTCGGAGACCTCACACCAGAAGCGATCGCTCTGCACATGGAACACGGCTCACGCGTGCCCGTCGTGAACTCAACGGTGCACATGTACCCCATCAACGGCGCATGTCACGACGTTGCTCCCGATGCGACCGCATTTGGCCACCGTGACGCCACGTACGCCGTGGTCATCGCCGGTATGTGGCCGGACCCTGCGGACAACGATGCGCATACGCAGTGGGTGAAGGACTACGACGCAGCCATCGCGCCACTGTCACAGGGCGGCGGCTACATCAACTTCGCATCTGCCGATGACCAGTCAAAGGTGGCGGCCAACTACGGCGCGAACTATGCACGGCTTCGGGAGGTCAAGCGCCGCTACGACCCGACGAACCTGTTCCACCTCAACCAAAATATCGAACCCTGAACAAGAGTCGTGACGAGTGGGGTGGAAGCACAGCTCGCCACCCCACTCGTCACGCGACCACCTCAACCAGGTCGCCCTCTCGGGCCAGGTCTACCGGTACAGGCGCATCGAGA
>JAHELE010000200.1 GCA_024644345.1 Actinomycetes bacterium
GATCTTCCGCGAGCAACCCAAGCTTCTCGCCGAGATGCTGGTCGCCGCTTCTCGCTGACCGTCCTACCTTGCGCGCCCGGAGAGGTTCCAACTCCCCACCTTCCGATCCGTAGTCCTAGTTTGGGCATCTCTGGGCGTCTCCCGACGTGTCACCACGCTCACGTCATTATCGGGAAATGTTCCAAAGTCTCCCTCAGTTCCTGGGCGTTGCAGTAGCGGTTGCAGTAAGTCCGTCCGAGAGGACGAAGGCCACACAAGCGTTGTTGGTCAACGAGGGTAGGTCCCGTTCAGGGGGTCAATCTTGCGGGCCTTGGGATCAGGCGAATCTTCCCGCGTGAGGGTTGCGGTCGAATTCAGCGGCGAGTCCATGGGGACCTTGCGAGATTACCGAACTCAGACGATGAAGGGGCTCCTGGTGCGAACAACGCGGAGGCCGCGCGCCCGGCACCCCTGCACCAAGCTGTCAGGCTGCAGCCAGGTGGCGGCAATGACGCCGGCCCTTGTCGGGAGAGAATCGTCGAAAAGGGCTTCGACGGCCAAGGCCGCAGGCACCACTGGTATCCGTCCACCATGTGTGTCCGCGATGATCGCCATCGAAGTCGTGACCTGCCTCCCGCTGCGACGTCCGGCGACCTCGACCATGACAGCGCCGTGGTCCGACCCCCATCGACCGGCCACACGCGACACGGTCAGTGCGGCGGGAAGCAACCACGACTCACGGAGCCGAGCTCGCGTCCCCTGCCACCGCGACAGGCCGCCCATCATGCGGTTCAACCAGGCGTGTTCGCTGCCCGCCTTGAACTCGACGCACCTCGCGCTCGTTACGGCCGGGACTGCATCAACGTCGGCCATGCCTCCGGCCCAGTACACGAGGCGGCGCCCTACCGGCGGTGGAAACGACACCCACTCCGGGTCGGACCAGCCTCGGTTAGTTCTGGCCCCGGAGCAACGCAGATCCGGCTGGCCCCTGCCGGCCAACCACAAAAGGGTCGAGAACATGGCTGGCCCCCGGGTTCTTGCTGTTCCCGGGGCGGCAAAGGTACGCACCGACTCGACCCCGTCGAGATCGTTGGCCAGGAGCCTTGCCGCCGCGATGGAGATTGCGGGCACGACGGAACATCCGTTCAGCACCTTCACCCCCTGTGCGAGTGCGTAGGTGTGTCGGCGCTCTACGGCTTGGGCGTAGTCACGATCCTCGGAGATGTCGACGTAATCGACGCCCATCGAGATCGCCGTGTCGAGAACGGTTAGCGGCGCCTCCTGAAAGGGTCCCGCGCAGTGCACGACCACGTCCGCTGCGTGGAGTGCCTCTGCGACCGATGCCGGATCCGCAACGTGGCAGGTCACCTGCTCATGGCCAACTTCGGAAGGGCGACGTGACGCCGATACGACGTGGACATCGCTTCTTCGCATCAAATCAGCGACCAGGTGCTCACCGAAGAACCCAGAACCGCCCAGTACGACGACGCGCTTCTTCATCGGAAGTGACGCTCGAGCTCGGAAGCGTAGGTGCGGCCCAGCTCGCGGCCCTGGTCGGCCAGCCAGTCAACCAGTCGTCGCGCGCCGGTGGTTGCCGAGTCGGTGAAGGCGTCCTCGGCCATCATGCCGCCGAGCTCGTGCTTGCTCAGCACGACATCCCTGACCAACGTCCCGACGATCGACGAACCCAACATCGCCAGCCGCGGCGGTGTGTGGATCAGGCGGCTGCGGACCTCGGCGGCCTCCCGAATCGCGCGGACCATCTCTTCGAAGGTGAAGGTGTCCGGTCCCACCGCGTTGACAACCCGGTTCTCACGTTCACTCCCGAGGTTTGCACACAGACTCCCTACGTCATCGGCGTGGATGGGACGCAGGCGGTAGCAGCCGTCGCCGGGGATGAAGAACACGGGAAAGCGGCGGAGCAACCACGCGATGTTGTTCAACAGGATGTCGCCCGAACCGAAGATGACGGTTGGTCGGACCACGGCCCACGACGGGTGGGTCGCTGCCAGGATCTGCTCGACCTCAGCTTTGCCTCGGAAATAGGGGTAGGGCGAGTCCGCAGCAGGGTTGGACACACTGACGTGCACGACGCGCTGCACTCCGGCATCGTTGGCTGCTGCGAAGAGCAGAGCAGAATTGGCGAGCGCCTGTTCGAAGGTCAGGTCGCGACGGGCGAACCGGATCCAGTAGGTGTTGTAGAAGGTGCTGACGCCGTCTAGGGACCGGCGTAAGGCTTCCGGGTCCTCGAAGGAGTAGGGGTGGCTCTCGATGCGCCGATCGGCGCCCGGGCGGCTGGGGTGTCCAGTAAGCGTCCGGACCCGACGCCCGCGACGCAAGAGTTCCTGCGCGATCGCGCGACCGGTGTATCCAAAGGCCCCCGTGACAACGTCGAGCGGTGCGTTCTCGGTCGCCGAGCCGAGCGCGTCCCGGTCGCTCTGCATAGCCTCACGCTAGTCAGTGAAGCGACCGGTCGAGGCGAGGGGGCCGGGGCGCGCGTCACCCTGTGGGCACTGCCATCACCGACGCACCAGCACGCCAGCTGGTGCCGTACGTCAGTGGGTGGTCAATTGCGCGCCCGGAGAGGTTCCAACTCCCCACCTTCCGATCCGTAGTCCTAGTTGCGGCGTCTCACGACCCGTCCTGACGTGTCAGCACGCTCACGCCATTCTCAGGAAGTGTCCCGAAGTC
>JAHELE010000201.1 GCA_024644345.1 Actinomycetes bacterium
GGGATGTAAAGCAACCCACCCCTGGAGGACACTCATGAAGCTTCGTTCACGCGCCATCGCTGTTGCGGCGGCCGCCGGCCTGGCCGCCGCCCCTTTGATGATGGCGGGGACTGCCCAGGCTGCACCAGGCACCACGTCGCTCGGCGACGTCTTGCTCGCTGACACCGTCGAGGGCCAGCCGAGCTTCGACAAGAACGGTGGAGACTTCGACATCCTGACTGCCGCGGTGCTGGCTGTCGTTGGAACGTACGAGGGCTCGGACGTCGGCGTCCTGCTCGACGGCAACGTGACGCTCACGGCCTTCATCCCGACCGACAAGGCGTTCGAGCGGACCGCAGGCGACCTGGGGATCACCGCCAAGAACGAGGCCAAGCTGACCGGCAAGCTGGTGGATGCCCTCGGCGTCGACGCGATCGAGCAGATCCTGCTCTACCACGTGGTGCCCGGCGTCAAGATCAACGCCAAGGCGGCTGTCCAGGCTGACGACGTCAAGCTGGACATGGCCAACGGCCAGACCGTGAAGGTCAACGTCACCAAGGACGGCATCCTGCTGAAGGACAAGGCGCGCGACATCGCCAACCCGAAGGTGATCGTCACCGACATCAACAAGGGCAACAAGCAGATTGCTCACGCCATCAACCGCGTCCTCCTCCCCAAGCTCTGAGCGGGACGTATCAGCTGAACGAAATGGTGGGACCCCTTCCGGTGAAGGGGTCCCACCATCGTTCGTCCTAGGGGCGAACGGATGCCTCGGCCTCCTCGATGACCGACGCGCCTTCGACGATCGCGCCATGAGGCTCCACCCGAAGTGGTCGGGCTGCCCAGGCCGGCAGCCACCAGTTCCAACGCCCGAAGAGCGAGACGAGAGCCGGAACGAGCAGGGCCCGCACCAGGGTGGCGTCGAGCAGGATGCCGAAGCCGAGAGCAGTCGCAAAGACCTTGATGTCGGTGCCCGGCGACGAGGCGAGGGCGATGAAGGCGAAGAACAGGATCAGCGCGGCGCCCGTGACCAGACGCCCGGTTCGTCCGAGACCCTGTGTGACCGAGGCGCCGGTGTTGCCGGTGTCGTCGTACTCCTCCCGCATCCTGGTCAGGATGAAGACCTCGTAGTCCATGGAGAGACCGAAGAGGAACGCGAAGATCAGCACCGGCAGCCAGAAGGTGATAGATCCGGTCGCCGAGATGCCGAAGATCGCTTCCGACCCGTTGCCGTCCTGCCAGAACCAGACCACGACACCGAACGTGGCCGCGACTGACGCGATGTTGAGAATGACCGCCTTCAGGGGCAGGAGCAATGAACGGAAGGCCCGGGCCAGCAGAAGGAAGGTCACAAGGGCGATCATCGCGATCACCCAGGGGAAGTTGCCGTACACGGCGTCGATGTAGTCGAGCACGATGGCCGCTGCGCCCGCGGTACCGGCGAAGCCAGGCACGTCGGCGTTGGCCTCGTTGACCCGTGTGACGACTGAAGCGTTGGTGCTGTCCACCGCTTCCTCGGTCGGTATGCCGATCGCGATCTGCGAGGCGTCCGTCGACCACGCAGGGCTGGTCGGGGCGAAAGCCGCCGACACCCCATCGACGGCACCTGAGTTCGTCACGACCTCGTCGGTGGACGACTGACGCGCCTGTTCGGAGTCACCGTCGACGAGCATCTCCAGCGGTGAGACCACCCCGTCCGGAACACCGCCGTCGGTCAGCAGGAGCAGTGCGTCGTGTGCCGAGCCGGAGGAGGCAAGAGATGAGGTCTGCGCCTGACCGATCTTGATACCGAGCACCGGTGCGATGAGCAGCGCGAGGAGGGCCAGCCCCACCCCGGCGGCAACCCAACGGCGACGCACGATCATGGCTGCCCATGAGGCCCATGCTCTGGACGCCTTGTTCTCATGTCGCAGCTTCGGCCAGTCAACCCGTGGCCCGATCCCGCCGAGCAGGGCGGGAAGCAGGGTCAGTACGACAACAGTGCTGACGACCGGGATGAGCATCCCCCCGAGCCCCATGCTGCGGAGGAACGGGACCGGAATGATCAGCAGGGCGATCAGGCTGATAGCTACGGTGCCCGCGCTGGCAACGACCGCGCGTCCTGCGGTGGACATGGCGATCGTGACGGCCTCCTGGTTCTCGCGGCCGTGGTCACGTTCCTCGCGCCACCGCGTCACCAGCAGAAGTGAGTAGTCGATGGCGACGCCGAGCCCCACGAGTGAAATCAGGAACTGCACGATGAAGCTCATGTCCGTGAGGTAGGTAAGCAGCAGGACGACCGTGAAGGTCGTGAGGATCGAGACCGCCGCGATCAGCAGCGGCACGAGCGCCAGGAGAGAGGCGAAGAGGAAGAGCAGCACCGCGAGGGCGCCAAGAGCCCCGAGCAGGGTCTCGAACAGGACGCTCGGCGCCTCGGTGTCCGACGACTCTCCAACGGCGAGCATGTCGTAGCTGGTGACCGTCCACTCGAAACCAGTCTGCTCGCTGGCTGCCTCGAGGATGGGCGCCATCTGTTCGCTGGGAAGCGGGGCATCGAAGCTTTCGGGGAAGGGCACGAACACCAGCGCGTACGTGGTCCTGCCATCCTCGGTGAGGAACACGTCGTCGCCGGTGTTGTCGTAGTAGGCAGAGCGAAGGCCGGGGATCTCGGTAGTGATCTGGTCGAAGACAGCAG
>JAHELE010000092.1 GCA_024644345.1 Actinomycetes bacterium
CCAGATTCCTAGGCCGAAGAGTGCATAGGCGACGGCGGCGGCCTGGATGGCGACCTCGGCGGCGATGATGTAGGCGAAGACTCGATAGGTGGTCCTCATGTGACCCTCCGTGGGTAGGGCACCACTGACTGGACGACAACTCCCGCGAGAAGTTGACCATGAAGACGGTAGGGGCTGGGGAGGGCTCTGACAAGCGATTCTGGGTTTTGAGCAGGTCCAGTCAGTCAGCCTGCTCTTCGCCACCGGGGTCCTTGGTGAGGTCCATCGTCTGGATCGCAGCGCCCTTGGCGCTGACAGTGACGCTGACGTCGAGACCGTTCTTGGACGTCGCGTAGAGGCTGTACTTGTTGGTCGGGAAGTGATCGGGCTCGCCCGAGTTGTCGAAGTGGGCCACCCGTGACTCACCGGCCGCGATCGTGAATGTCTTCGGCAGCTGTGCGTAGTAGCTCTCCGAGACGTTGGCCGTGGGGTCGGTGAAGGTGTAGAAGACCTCAAAGCCCGCAAGTGTCCTCGATCCGGTGTTGGTGAGTGCGATCTCTAGATGGTCGTCCGCAGCGCTCCCGTCGGCGGGGTTGACATTGTTCTCGACCAGCACCGAGTCGATCGTCAGCGTCTGTGCCTTGGCGTCGTTCACGATCGGGTTGCTGTCCACGGGCAGCACCTGGGAACCAGAGGTGCTGTCTGGGCTTCCACTCGCCCCCGCGGTGGAAGCCGTATCGGTAGCGGTGGCTGTGGGAGTTGAGCTGCTGCCGCCGCAAGCGGTCAGGGCGAAGGCAGCGATGGCGGTAATGGCAACGACGGCGACAGTCACTGGCAGTCGGGTCCTTGTTGAAGCAGGTTGGCGGAAGGTCATGACTTCACTCCTTGGGATATGGCGGGTTGGCGACGGAACCCGCGCCAGAGCCCGAAGCCGAGTGCGGACGCGTAGACAAACATCCACACGATGTCGTGCCACTTCTCTCGTGCGAGCTGGCTAAGGGTGAAGCCCTGGTACTTGTCCTGCACGTCGCTCATTGCGAACGCAAAGCGCTCGTAGTGCTTAGCGAACGACAGTTCTTCGATTCCGGTACGGATGAACTCATAGGTGCCGAAGTGCGTCAGGATTTCCGTCTCTTGTGCCTTGTCAACGCCAATGGCTGAGAAGAGACCACCCGGAATCTGATTGTCGGCATCGAGGGTGTCTCCGATCTGGGGCAAGATCAGGACGACGACGAGCCAGATGCCGAGACAGATGAGGAGTCCGTTGGCGGCAATCTTCGTGCGCGCCGTCACGAGTGCCCCCAGGCTGTAGAAGGCGAACATGTAGACCACTGAGGCAATGCCGACCAACACCATCTTGAAGACTTCGTAGGGTGTCGCCCAGCTGCCTCCGATGATGCCAAGGCAGAGCAGCGCGACAGCTCCCGTGGCCACGACAAGCGTGCTGATGATGCCGAGCGCGCCGAGAGCGCTGCCCGCAGCCAGCTCACCTGTTGTCACGGGGCGTGAGCGGAGCAGGGGCAGGGTTCGGTTGGCCCGCTCACGCGAGACGGTGAGATACCCGAGTGTGATAGCGATGATTGCGCCAATGATCTCGATGTACTCGATGGCGCCTCGAAGCAGAGACAGGAGCCGCAATGGTGATGGCGCCACCAACTGCACACCACCGGCCTGGGCGGCACTCACGTATGCCTCGTAGTCCGCCAGTGCGCTTCGGTACGCCGTGGCGGCAATGTAGATCGACACGAGGGTCACCACTGCGAGGATGAGCAGCAGCGACACCAGGGCGCGACTTCTGACCGCAGCGCGGTACTCGTGCCGCGCCAACGTGGTGACCCGAGACCGTGAGCTACTCATGAGCGCTGCTCCTCGAATAGTCGTGTCGGTCGACAAGCAGGACGGTGAGTGCTGCCAGAACGAGGACGAGGCCCCCGGTGGGGAGGATCCGCAAAGTGGTGGCGGATACCGACTCAGCGGTACCGATCTCGAGAATGCGAGTACTGGCCTCTTTGTACTGCTCGCTGACGGAGAGCGGTCGGGCCCGCGCTGTGACGTCGAAGAAGGTCTGACTTGTACTCACGGGGTCGGTGATTGGGTTGAGCGACGCCGTGGGTCGCAGTCCGGAGGTAAACTGGGGAATCGCAAAGGTGAGCACCAGCCATACCCCGAGCGCCAGCAGCAGCGCCATCGATCGGCGACGTGTCAAGAGCACTGACACCATGCCGACCAAGGCAAAGGCCATGAGATAGGTCAACGAAAGCAGGTAGAACAACACAAGTCTGCCGAGATCTGCGGCCGACAGGATCGCACCGTTGACGATGAGCAGCGACACGACACTGACCACCAAGCTCGCAGCCATGATGGCGGCCAGGGCGGTCGTGGCGCCAAGCATCTTGCCGGCGACATAGTTTCGCCGTGACACCCGCCGGGAGAAGATCATCCGGCCAATCCCGCTCGACTCGTCGTCGGCCAGGCTGAGATGGCCGAGGACGAGTGCCATCAGGGCCCCGATCAGCGGAATGTAGATGACCATGTTCGAGAGGAGGGCAAGCGTGGGCCTGGTGTCGAAGGGATTCGGGGGAGCGGGACTGCCAGTCTTCGCCAGCAGAAGGACGGCCTGGTCGTAGACCTTGAAGATCGTGCGATGACTGATCCAGCCGATCAGACCGGCGAGGGCGGTCATGACGAGCAGCGTGACTAGAAGCGCGAGGAAGGTGCGCTGGCGCCGCAGAGTCAGCAGAAGCTGCGTAGCGATTACCCGCGTCACGCCGGTCGGCTTTCCATACGCTCGTAGATGTCTTCCAAGGAGGCTTCGTTCGGGAAGCGCTCCGTGGTCTTGGCCATGGAGTCCTTGTAGATCAGCTCGCCGTGGTTGAGCACCCCGATGGTCGAGCAGACTCGTGCGACCTCGCTCAGCAAGTGCGTGTTCATGAAGACCGTCATCCCCAGCTCACCGTTGAGCCGAGAGATGGTCTCCCGCAGTTGTCTCACACCCGTGGGATCAAGCCCCGATGTTGGTTCATCGAGAAAGAGCACCCGTGGCTGGTGCACGATCGCCTGAGCGATGCCGATCCTCTGGCGCATCCCCGTTGAGAACGTACTCATCCGCAACGGCCCGAGGTCGGAACTGCCCAGGTAGTCCAGCGTTCCAGCAGCGGCCTTGCGTGGGTCAGAAACCCCGGAGAGCTTGGCAAAGAACTCCAGATTCTCGGTGGCTGTCATGTGGTCGTAGAGGCGCACATCGGACGGGAGGTACCCAATACATTCCGTCACCTTGCGTCGATCAGCGACTACGTCGTACCCGCACACCCGTGCCGTGCCGGCAGACGGCACCAGGAGGGTCGTCAGGATGTTGACAGCCGTTGTCTTCCCCGCGCCGTTGTGCCCGAGGAAACCGAACACTTCACCCTGCTCGATAGTCAGGTCGATGTCGCGAAGCACGGGATCGGAGGTATAGCGATGACTTACCCCTCGCATTTCAACCGCAGGATCTGCCATGGGCTTCTCGACCTTCGTCTAGCTCTGGATGGACTGGTGGATGGGCACGGGCAGACGCTAGATGCCGGTCGCTGAGACTTTGCTGAGAATGACACGTGGTTGGTTGGCGATCCTCAGCAAGTTCTCAGAGAGCCGCGGGCAGACTGCGGGGGAGTGGTTTTTTCACACAGTCCGGAAGGGTGGTGGGTCAGGTGCGCGTGCTTGTGGTTGATGACGAAGTGCGCCTGGCCGAGACGGTTCAGCGTGGTCTGGCAGCCGAGGGCTTCGTCGTCGATGTCGTGCATGACGGTGAGGAAGCGCTCTGGGCCGCCACAGAGAACGCCTACGACGTGATCGTCCTGGATCTCATGTTGCCCAAGCTCAGTGGGTACCGAGTTGTTGAGCAGCTCCGCGCGAAGGGCGTCTGGACTCCAGTCCTCATGCTCACAGCCAAGGACGGGGAGTACGACCAGGCCGACGCCCTGGACCTGGGCGCTGACGACTACCTGACGAAACCGTTCAGCTTCGTGGTCCTCGTGGCCCGGCTGAGGGCACTTCTCCGCCGGGGTGCTCCGGAACGCCCCGCCGTTCTGTCGGCGGGTGACCTCACCCTCGATCCGGTGAGTCACGCCGTTGGCCGGGGCGACACACCGATCGTGCTGACGCCCCGGGAGTTCGGGTTGCTGGAGTACCTGCTCAGGCACAAAGGCGAGGTGGTCACGAAGTCTGAGATCTTGGACAACGTCTGGGACTCCGCCTACGACGGACCGGCCAATGTCGTGGAGGTGTACGTCGGCTACCTGCGCCGCAAGCTCGACGCACCCTTTGACCGGAAGACGATTCAGACGGTACGGGGCTTCGGATACCGGATCACCGACAAGGACTAGTTCTGAGCGTTGTCCGCCAGCGTGACGACGAGTCTGGCACCGCCGAGGCGACTCGACTCAACCGTGACCGTTCCACCGTGCCCACGAGCTATCTCGGCGACGATCGCAAGGCCCAGGCCGGCCCCGCCATGAGTGCGGCTGCGGTGCTCCTCCAGCCGGACGAATCGTTCAGTCACGCGGCCCCGGTCCACCACCGGTATCCCTGGCCCGTCATCCTCGACTGACAAGACGACGGCTCCGTCATGGCGGGCCAAGGCGATCTGGACGTGGGTCAGCGCGAATCTCGCCGCATTGTCTGTCAGGTTCCTGAGCGCTTCTGCCAGCCGGTCTGGGTCTCCGAGCATGCGACAGGGCACAACGTCGGCTTGCACGGCAAGACTGGTCTGTGAGCGCAGCCGCCGAACCTCGGTGGCAACCAGATCATCGAGATCGACCTCGATGCACCGGAAGTTAAGTGCATCCTCATCTGCCTTGGCCAGGAGGAGAAGCTGCGCAACCAACGCGGTCATTCGGTCGACCTCATCATTCATGACGAGGTGCGCGTCGGTCCAGGCGCCTCGGTCCGCACTGCGGTCAGCGACGTCAAGTGAAGCGCGCAGCGAGGCGAGGGGGCTTCGCAGCTCATGACTTGCGTCCGCGATGAACCGTCGCTGGACAGCGGCAGAGTCCTCAAGTCGGTCCAGCATCTCGTTCATGGTGCTCGCCAGACGCGCCACCTCGTCCTCGGCTCTGGGCACCGGGACTCGCTGGTGAAGGTCCGTTGCCTCGATTGTCTCGACCTGCAACCGCATTCGGTCGACGGCGGCCAGCGAGCGACCCACGGCAAACCAGGTGGCCAGGCCGACTGCCAGGAGCAGCAGTGGCGATCCAACGGCGAGCAGCGTGGCAACCGTTCGATTGGTTGCCGTTACGTCAGACAGAGATTGGGCAGCTATGACAACGACTGGCCCCGTGTTGGAGCTGACGCCCACCGACACGACGCGGTAGGTCTCCGAGTCGTTGGCCGAGATGTTGAGATCCTGCCTGCCCATCACCCCTTCCGCTGGTGCTGCTGAGGTGATCGCCGCCTCACCATCAAGGCTCGGAGAAGACAGCACAACAGCGCCAGAAGCATCAACGACCTGAACGAGTGTGCCGTCACCCGCGGACGCGTCGATCGTGGGAATCGCCGCGTCGATGTCGTCCGAACCGATCTGGGCCGCGATGTCTTTCGCGCGTTGCGAGACCGATGCATCGACGTTGCTCACCAGCGAATGACGGAGGACCAAGCCAAAGGCCAGTCCACCGAGAAGAAGCGCTACGGCGACAACGAGGACCGCGGCGGCTGTCGAACGCCAGCGGACTCCGATTCGATCCGTCCAAGGCCTTGTCGACCCTTGGTCCGGCCCCGTGTCGCTCACAGCGAGAGACTATGCGGGCATTGCTGAGAAACACCTGAGCGACCCATGGGGACTCTCAGGTTGTCTCAGGCTCGACTCAGCGATGTCCAGGCACCTTTGTCGTACGGCACCGCAACAGCGGGTCGTTAGACGAGGAGAGAACAATGGCGAACATCAAACGTAATCTCGCGATCGCCGCCGCTGCTGGCGTCGTCGTTGCCCTTGGGTTCGGTGGCGTCATGAGCGCCAACGCCTCCAGCGCCCCAGCACAGGATGAAGGCACCGAAGTATCGGATGGCCCGAACGTCGGGCCGGACGCCAACGCGAACGAGCCTGGCCACCAGGACGCCAGCGATACTGGTGACGCGGCTGAGGAGTCAGCGGCATCAGAGAGCGAGACCAATGACGGTCCCAACGTCGGGCCGGACGCCAACGCGAACGAGCCTGGCCACCAGGACGCCAGCGACGCTGGTGACAGCGAGTAGACGGCCTGGTCGCTAGACGCGGCCAGCAGCTCGAGGTGGGGCAGGCGTATCCCCTAACGCCTGCCCCACCTATCTGCTCGCGTCCGGTCGGTGGTGTGCCACGTCGTGGCCGTCGTTCGGTTACCCGGGCGGCACGCTGGCGACCAAGCGCGCGCCGTGGTCGCTGGGGAGGGCTTGTAGCGAGCCACCTGCACTCACCAACAGTCGTCGCGCCAGCGCGAGGCCGAGCCCGGCGCCCCGTCCTGGTGCTGCTGAGCGGCTCCAGCCAGGCTCAAAGACCTGGTCGAGATGCTCAGGCTGGATGCCCACGCCGTCATCGCGGACGTCAATCCGAACCACCCCATGCTTGCTCTCCAGGGTCACGTCGATCGATGTCGCGGCGAAGCGGACTGCGTTTTCCATGATGGGGCTCATCGCCCGCTCGAGGAGTGCGGCGTCAACACTGGCGAACACCGGCTCACAGGGCTCTACCCGCATGGCGATCCCATCCACTCGGTGCGTCAGGACAACCCGGTTGAGGACCTCAGTCGCGTCACAACGCCCAGCGGACACCGTGTTCGACGACATCGACGTGGCCATGAGTACGGCGAGGACTTGGCTCATCTCGCGGGCGCTTTCTGCAATGGTGCCCAAGGCCGTCGTGATTGCTGCGTCATTGCTGTCGCGCTGTTGGAGCAGCTCGACTTCGGCGATGATACGGGCCACGGGGGTCCGAAGCTCATGCGAGATCTCGGCGCTCAACCGCTGTTCGTGTCTGAGGACCGCCGAAAGTCGATCCAGGACGCTGTCGAGAGTACGCGCGAGATCTTCCAGTTCAGCGGGTCGGGGACCTGGACCGAATCGACGGTCGACATCGTCCGCGCTCCATCGGGCGCTTTGGTGGGTCATCTCAGCCACCGGGCTGAGCGCTCGACCGACCCCGGCGCGCAGCGTGAACCACACAGCCACGAGTAGGAGAAGGGCCAGTCCCGCGGTGCCGGCCATGATGGATTGTCTCGTCGACTGATAGGAGGCCAGCGGCAGTGAGGTGACGACCGTCGCCCGCTGAACGCCGCTGGAGATGATCGGCTGGGCGTACCAGAGAATGCCAGCGCTCTCCTGTGTCAACGGTCCTTGTCCGGCCAGGTCGGCAGCCTCGCCTTCGAGACTCGAAGCGCGCTGCGGGCTCTCAATGATGCGGTCTCCCTCAAATATCCAGGTGCCGACATCGATGGCAGAGTCGTTACCGTTGTCACGAATCGTGACGGCGCCCTGTGGGTCGACCTGAAGGGTGGTTGCCGCTGCTTGCGCCCTGGCCCGGACGACGTCGTCAGCCTGACTGCGTAGTTGAGCCCCGACGAACGCGTTGACAGCGATGGTGAGGATGACCACCCAAGCAGTGAGAACGAGGAGGCCGATGATGGCCACCCGGTTCTGCAGGCTCAGTGGGTTGCTACGACTCATCAGACTCGGTCCGTTCCCGGGTCGGATCGTCGAGGCGGTACCCGACACCGTGCACCGTAGTCAGCAGCGGGCTTCCCGGTAGCTGACGAAGTTTGCGCCGAATACGGGTTGCATACTGGTCGAGCGTGTTGTCGTGGACCACGGCGCCGATGGGCCACGCTGCGGTGACGAGCTCGCGGCGTCGGTGCACGCGCCCGGGCCGGCTCAGCATCGCTGCCAGAATTCTGAACTCTGTGGGGGTCAGATCGACTGCCGTTTCGCCACTCGTCAGACGGTGGTTAGTCGGGTCAAGATGAAATGTGTCGTCAAGTGCGCCCCTCACCGTTTCCCTGCGTCTTGCCAAGGCAGTAACCCGCGCGACCAGCTCAGCCACGTGGAAGGGTTTGGCAAGGTAGTCGTCACCCCCGGCGGCAAACCCACTGACGATGTCGCCTACCTGCCCTCGAGCGGTGAGAAACAGCACCGGCGCTGAGACACCTCTGGTGCGCATGGCCTGACAGACGTCTCGGCCGTCGGAGTCGGGTAGGCCAATGTCGAGGATGATTACATCGAAGTGGTTGGCGGGATCGGTGGTGGCAAGCAGAGCGGCCGCACCATCGGGCGCCACGTGTACCTCTGCCAGAGCCTCGGTCAGGGCTCGCCTGAGGGCGTCGCGGAGGCGCGCATCATCCTCAACCACCAACACCCGGACCGGCTTCATGACGTCAGTATCGCCGGACTCGGCCGGACTTGGGCGGGGGCGTGCCAGGGGCGAAGTCTGTTCAGGTCGTTTTCAGGGACATCCCTCTACCGTCGTTGGTATGACCGAACAAGTGCGTGAATCGCTGCCCACCCAGCCCCGTCAACTGCTCAACAAGGTCCCCGAAGCCATCTTGGTCTTCTGGGTCATCAAGATCTTGGCGACGACGGTGGGTGAGACTGCTGCAGACTTCCTGAACGACAACATCGGGCTCGGCCTGACCGGGACCAGCATCGTGATGACCGTGCTGCTCGGCCTGGCTCTCGTCTGGCAGTTCCGGGTTCCGCGTTACATACCTGGGATCTACTGGCTGTCGGTCGTGCTCATCAGCGTTGTCGGCACACTCATTACAGACAACCTGACGGACAACTTCGGCGTTCCGCTGGTGGTCAGCACGGGCCTCTTCTCGGTCGCTCTGGCACTGACCTTCTGGGCGTGGTACGCCGTCGAAAGAACACTCTCGATCCACACCATCTACACCAGCCGTCGCGAGGGCTTCTACTGGCTCGCCATCCTCTTCACCTTCGCCTTGGGAACGGCTGCCGGCGACCTCGTCGGCGAGTCGCTGAACCTCGGCTACGCCGTCTCGGCCCTGATCTTCGCGGGTCTGATCGCAATGATCACGCTGTCGCACTTCAAGTTCGGCGCCAACGCAGTCCTCGCCTTCTGGTTGGCCTACATATTGACGCGGCCCTTGGGCGCTTCCCTCGGAGACCTGCTGTCGCAGCCGACTGCAGATGGCGGATGGGGCTTGGGAACGACCGTCACTAGCGCGGTCTTCCTCGTGGCAATCGTCGGCCTGGTGATCTACGAGACCGTCACGGGTCACGACCAGACCGAGTACGTGATGACTCACCACACGGACTCAAATCAGCTCTAGCGGCTGGCATGCCCAAGAGGGCAACTCAAGTATCTGCCCGTTGTCCGTCGGCTGGTGTGGCAGCCTGGCGCCATGACGCTCGATGACTGGCAGTCGCCACCAGCCAACCGCTGGTCCTTCCAGCACGTCGATGAAGTTGTGCCGACCGTGACCCTGGCACGGGGGAGCAGCCCGGTGTTGCCACTGGTCGAGGCGACGTCGTCCGTAGGCGCCTCCTTCGATGGGTTCCTCGAGCGTACGTTCACTGATGGATTCCTCGTGCTGCGTGGGCGCGAGATCATCGCCGAGAGATACCTCAACGGAATGGGTCCGGACACCCGGCACCTTCTGCAGTCGGTGTCGAAGTCGATGTGCTCGGCGGTCTTCGGGCGGTATGTCTCCAGTGGCGCCGTCTCGGTGGATGCAAAGGTTTCGCACTACCTTCCGGAGCTGTCCGAGTCGGGCTACGGCGACGCCACGGTTCAACAGGTCCTGGACATGACAGCTGCTGTGCAGTACATCGAGG
>JAHELE010000093.1 GCA_024644345.1 Actinomycetes bacterium
CGGGTCGACCACCTGCCGAGTCACGAACCACGAGATCCAGCCCAGCAGCAGGACGAGCACCAGACCGGCAAACAGGAGCGTGCGCCGGACCAGGTCGAGTGTCTGCTGCTCTTGACTGAGCGGGAACAGGTAGTACAGCTCGGCGGTGCCGATCCCTGGAACCGTCAGTGGTGCTCCAACGGCGAAACCGGGTACCGCCGGCCGTCCGTCGCTGTAGCTGATCTCGGTGAAGGTCGAGGCCTGGATGCCCTCGTTCTGCACGGCGTTCCGGAGGTCTTCGGGGACGCTCGCCTCGGTGACCGTGCTTGATCCACGCTGCAGGAGAGAGGTGGACGAGCTAAGCAGCAGCACGTCGTAGAGCCGGGGCGTCCCTTGACCTCCCCGCGCAAGCTCCACGGCAACTTGCTGAACCAAGCTCTGGTTCTTCTCGGAGTTGTCCTCGCCCGACGCCGTGATCAGCGCCTGCGCCTGGTTCAGTCCTGCCTGCGCCTCCACCAGGGACGAACGCTGTTTGGCGTCCAGCAACCCGGACGTGATACGTCCGATCAGGATCTGACCGAGCACGACGACGACGAGCATCGACAGCGCCAAGGTGGTCGCGACCACGCGAAGGTAGAGCGACGAACGCCACCGAGCCCGAACCACTCGGGCGGGTCCTATGAAGGGGATTCGGTCCACGGGTGTCAGACCGGGGTCATCAGGCGGGACCGGCCTTGTAGCCGACGCCGCGCACGGTCACCACGATCTGCGGGTTCTCCGGATCTACCTCGATCTTTGACCGGAGCCGCTGGACGTGGACGTTGACCAGCCGGGTGTCGGCCGCGTGTCGGTAGCCCCACACCTGTTCGAGCAGGGTCTCGCGGGTGAAGACCTGCCACGGCTTGCGTGCCAGTGCGACGAGCAGGTCGAACTCGAGCGGTGTGAGCGCGATGAACTCTTCGCCCCGCTTGACCGTGTGCCCGGGCACGTCGATCGCGAGGTCGGCGATCTCCAAGGACTCCGGACGTCCCTCGTCGGTTCGTCTCATGCGTGCGCGAACCCGGGCGACCAGCTCCTTGGGCTTGAACGGCTTGACGACGTAGTCGTCCGCTCCGCTCTCCAGACCCAAGACCACATCGACGGTGTCGCCCTTGGCCGTCAGCATGACGATCGGGACGCCGGACTCGGCCCTGATCTCACGGCAGATCTCGATTCCGTCCTTGCCGGGGAGCATCAGGTCCAGCAACACCAGATCGGGATTGAAGTCGTGAAAGGCCCCGACCGCCTGGTCACCCTCGCTGCACAGATAGGGCTCAAAACCCTCGCCGCGCAGCACGATTCCGAGCATCTCTGACAGCGCCGTGTCGTCATCGACGACCAGAATTCGTCCTCTCATGGACCCATGGTCCCATCTGCCGTGGCGAAGGTGCACCATCGCCGCCCTCGCATGGCACCATGAGCATGCACGAGGAGTCTGCACCGGCGACCCGTTGGGGTAGCGCGTCAGCAGACCAAGACGAGATTCGAGGGGATGCATGACTGACGGTCCAGGCATTCCCCCACCTCCCCCGCCTCCCCCGCCTCCCGAGCCCCCGGACGAGTCGGGCACGGGCGGATGGCAACCCACGCCAGAGGGGCCCGCCTGGGGACCGGCGCAGCCGATGGGTAGCTGGGGACCGCCGCCTGCAGCGCCGAAGCCTGGTGTGATCCCCCTGCGCCCGCTGGGCATCCCCGAGCTGCTCGACGGTGCGATCACGGCCATCCGGCGCTACCCGAAGGCCACGATCGTTCCCTCGTTCGTCGTGGCTCTCGGTCTCGGCGCGCTGGACTACCTCACGGCCCTGGTCAGCATCACGATGTACCGAGGGGTGAACGACCTCGACCCCACGACGGCCAGCGGTAGCGACATCGTGGGCATTGTCGGTCCCACGTTGTTCGTCGCACTCGTGGGCGGGGTGGTCCAGCTGGTCGCCACGGTGCTGCTCACCGGTGTCATCACGGCCGTGATGGGCCAAGCCGTCCTGGGGCGAGACGTCACGCTCGCGGACGCGTGGGCAATCGTCCGACCGCGCGCCTGGCGCCTGCTCGGCCTGGGGCTGCTCGTGGTGCTCATCGTGATTGTTGGACTGTTCATTTGCCTGATCCCCGGGATCATCTTGGCGGTGTTCCTGTCCGTCTCCTCCGCTGCGTTGGTGCTCGAGAGGTCGACCGTCGGTGCCGCGATCGGCCGCTCGTGGCGACTGATCAGCGGGGCGTTCTGGCGCACCTTCGGCGCTCTCATCCTGATGGTCATCATCTACGCCGTCATCAACGTCGCGATCAGCATTCCCTTCTCGATCCCCGAGTTCGTCGCACCGTCCGTCGACTCCGCCACGTTGACCGTCAACGAGACCCAGTTTGTGATCAACAACGCGATCGCCACGATCGGAAGCGTCATCGTGAGCACGATCACTCTGCCGTTCATCGCGGCGGTCCTGTCACTGATCTACATCGATCGCCGGATGCGCACCGAGGGTCTCGACATCACACTGGCCCGACAGTCGCAGCAGCCGTGACGTTCACGCTCCTGCCCTTCGACGTTCCTGTCGACGTCGGACGCGACGAGGCGCGCGAGCTGGCGCAGCGCGAGCTGCTCGACCCCATCTACGCCGCAGCTGAACCGCCGTGGTGGCAGCGGGCCACCTCGTGGGTGTTCGACCGACTCGCCCACCTGCTCGACCGCCTGGGTGGCGCAGCCGACAGCTGGCTCTGGCTGGTGATCCTTGGACTGGTCGTGGCGCTGATCGCGTTCGTCGTCGTGCGTCGAACCGGTGGACTGCAGCGATCGCGGGCTGCATCCGGCGAGGTGTTCACCCATCACGAGCTCAGCGCGGACGAGCACCGGGCCCGTGCCCAGGTTGCCGAGGCCCGTGAGGACTGGGAAGAGGCAATCCGAGAAGGGTTCCGCGCGATAGTGCGCCAGCTGGAGGAGCGCGGCGTTCTGGACCGCCGTCCGGGGCGAACCGCCGACGAGGCGGCCCGCGACGCCGGCATCGTCTTCGCCGAGTACCAGGACAGCCTCTCCGCGGCAGCCCGCATCTTCGACGGAGTGGCCTATGGCAACCGCGCCGGCTCGCCAGAGGAGTGTCGACAGGTGCGTGAGCTGGACGGTCTTCTCGCCCGAACCTCTCAGTTAGTTGGGTGATGCGAAAGACCTGGCGCTGGGCCGCCGGCGGCGGCGCCGCCCTCCTTGCCCTCGGCCTCGCCACAGCCCTTCTGACACCGGCCGCCGGACGCACGTCTCTCGACCCAGCAGCGGCGACTCCGGGTGGTACGCGGGCACTCGCCGAGCTCCTCAGATCCCAGGGCGTCTCGGTCGAGCGCACCACCGACCCCGACCAGGCGCTGTCGACCGGCCCCTCGACCACTCTTGTGGTCGCCTACCCGGCGCTCCTCCTACCCGATGATCTGCGAAGGGTCGAAGAGCTCGCATCCGACGTGATCCTTCTCGGTCCTCCGGTTGGCGTCGGCAACTACCTCGGAATATCACCGGGTCGCTCGGTTCCGGTGGAGAACCGCGACCCCCAGTGCTCGCTCGACGCCGCCGCGGCTTCGGGAGACGCCCGCACCGGCGGTGTGGCGTTCGAGGTCCGGGGCGCCACTGACGGGGCCACCGAGCCGACCGCAGAGTGCTTCGGTGATGGCGGACTCCCCACTCTGGTGCAGCGCACGACCGCGCGAGGGGCACAGCACACCGTGATGGGGTCGGCCGACTTCATGACCAACGAGTGGATCGATGAGGCGGGAAACGCCGCCCTCGCCATGAATCTCACCGGCCAGAACCCGGCTCTCGTCTGGTGGCTTCCCACCCCGCGATACAACGGACAGCAGTCACTGACGAGCCTTCTGCCGGACGGCGTCTGGCCACTTCTTGCCCTGCTGGGCGTCGTCGTCGTGGCACTGGCCGCCTGGCGGGGCCGCAGACTCGGCCCGCTCGCCGTCGAACCGCTGCCGGTCGTGGTCCGGGCGGCCGAGACAACCGAGGGTCGGGCTCGGATCTACCAGCGACATCGCACCCGCGACCAGGCTGCTGCACATCTACGCGCCCAGACCAGCGATGTCCTTCGACAGCGGCTGGGTCTGCCGCCGACCGCCGCCGATGACGCCGTGGTGGAGGCAGTCGCCGCCGCCACCGGGCGTCGACCGGACCGGGTGCACGCCATCTTGTACGGTCGCCCCCCAGACGCCGATGAGCAACTGGTCTCACTCGGCCAGCAGTTGGCCGCCATCGAGCAGGAGGTTCGTCGCGCGTGACTCTTCCACCCGCATCAGCAGCGCCCCCGAAACCCAGCGACCCGCGCAGCGCCCTGTTGGCCGTCCGCGCCGAGGTGGCCAAGGCGGTCGTGGGTCAGGACGCCGTGGTGACCGGCCTGATGATCGCCCTGCTCTGCCGCGGTCACGTGTTGCTCGAGGGAGTACCGGGCACCGCCAAGACGCTCCTGGTGCGCGCGCTGGCTCGTTCGCTGGCCGTCGACAGCAAGCGGGTGCAGTTCACCCCCGACCTGATGCCCGGCGACGTCACCGGGTCACTTGTCTACGACGCCCGCAGCGCAGAGTTCACCTTCCGTCCGGGACCGGCTTTCACCAACCTGCTCCTGGCCGACGAGATCAACCGCACGCCCCCCAAGACCCAGGCCGCCCTGCTCGAAGCCATGGAGGAACGCCAGGTGAGCGTCGACGGGGCCCCCCGTGCGCTCCCTGACCCCTTCCTGGTCGCCGCGACCCAGAACCCGGTGGAGTACGAGGGCACCTACCCGCTCCCCGAAGCACAGCTCGACCGCTTCCTGCTCAAGCTGACCATGCCGGTGCCCGAGCGGACCGCCGAGATCGACATCGTGCTGCGGCACGCCGCGGGCTTCGACCCACACGACCTGGATGCGGCGGGCATTGGTCCCGTTGCCGACCTCCGGGCCTTGGAGGATGCACGTCGATCAGTTTCGACGGTCACGGTGGCGCCGGAGATCGCTGGGTACGTCGTGGATCTGGCCAGGGCCACGCGACAGGTGCCGTCCGTGCAGCTCGGCGTCTCACCGCGCGGAAGTACCGCGCTGCTCGCCACCGCGCGGGCCTGGGCTTGGCTCAGCGCCCGAGACTTCGTGACACCGGACGACGTCAAGGTCATCGCCAAGCCCACGTGGCGGCATCGACTGCAGCTGCGGGCTGAGGCCGAGCTCGAGGGCACCTCCGCCGACGGCATCCTCGACTCCGTGCTCAGCGCGGTCCCGGTACCTCGTTGACATGGTTCTCACTGGTAGGGGCGTCGCCGTTGTCGCGCTTGTTGCGCTGATCCCGGCTTCCCGTCCCGGGTGGGCGATGTTCTGGCTCTACCTGTTGACTGTCTCGGCCGTGGTGGGGTTGGACGCACTTCGGGCGGCACCCCCGACGGCGGTCGAGGTGGAACGTAGCGGCGACACATCCGTGCGCGCAGGGGACGAGGCCTCCTTCACGCTTCGGCTCACGAACCGGTCTCGGCGGCGCTTGGTCGGCAGGGTGCGCGACGCCTGGCCGCCGTCGGCACCCACCACCCCACGCGCCCACGACACCGAGATCGGCCCCGGCGATCGACGCATGCTCACGACAGTCGCGCGTCCGTCTCGGCGTGGCTCGTGCCTGGCGGACAAGGTCACGGTTCGCTCGCTCGGTCCGTGGAGGCTGGCCGGTCGCCAGAGCAGTCGCGTCGTTCCCTGGCGCGTCGACGTGCTGCCCCCGTTCGTCTCGCGAAAGCACCTTCCCAGCAAGCTGGCTCGCCTGCGCGACCTAGAGGGACGAACGATCGTGCTGCAGCGTGGTCAGGGGACCGAGTTCGACTCACTCCGCGAGTACGTGGGCGGCGATGACGTGCGTTCGATCGACTGGCGAGCGACCGCGCGCGCCTCCGATGTGATGGTGCGCACGTGGCGTCCCGAGCGCGACCGGCACGTGCTGATCGTCCTCGACTGCGGACGCACCTCGGCCGGTCGAGTCGGCGACGCACCCCGGTTGGATGCCGCGATCGAGTCGACCCTGCTGCTGGCGGCGCTCGCCGGTCGTGCGGGTGACCGAGTAGACATCCTCGCCTGGGACCGCCGGTCACGTGGCGCGGTTCAGGGTCGTTCGGGGTCAGAGCTGATGGCCGCCACCACCACCCTGATGTCGAGGGTGCAGCCGAGCCTGGTCGAGACCGACTGGCAGGCACTGGCTATGGAGGTGACCCGCCGGGCCAGACACCGATCTCTGGTCGTGCTGCTGACCGCACTCGATCCGGCGCCACTGAGATACGGCGTGCTGACCGTTCTACCGCAGCTCATCCGGCGTCATCAGGTCGTCCTGGCGGCCGTGAGCGACCCGTTGATCGCTGACATGCGCAGCGACCGACACGATCTGGCCGCTACCTATCGCGCCGCCGCCGCTGCCGGCTTCGCCAGCGAGCGTCGCGCAGCCGCCGCCACACTGACCCGCTCAGGAGTCGAGGTGGTCGACGCCTTGCCCGACGACCTAGCGCCGGGGTTGGCCGATCGCTACCTGGATCTGAAGGCTCGGGGCCGGCTCTGAGCTGAGCTCAGGACGCCACGGGCGCTGTCGCACCAACGGCGGTCTCACCCAGGTCGGCCGACTGGCCCGATCGATCGGCCCGGCGCCCAAGCACGGCGACATACGCGACGAATCCGCCGAGCACGACGGTCCCGATACTGATACGCGCCCAGGTCGGCAGACCCGAAGGTGTGACGAATGCCTCGACGATTCCCGAGACCAGCAGCACCACGGTCAGTCCCACGGCGGCCGACAACGTTGACCGCCCCTCCACGGCGAACGCCACGGTCCGGCTTCGTGGCCCAGGGTCGATCAGCGTCCACCCGAGCCTGAGACCGAGCGCGGATGCGACGAAGACCGCAGTCAGCTCGAGCAGTCCGTGCGGCAGGATCAGACCGAAAAAGAGATCAAGGCGACCGCCCGCAGCCATGAAGCCACCGACAACTCCCACGTTCGTTGCGTTCTGCCAGAGAACCCACAGGACGGGGAGGCCGAGCAGCCCCCCGAACGCCAGCGAGAGGGCGGCCACCCAGGCGTTGTTGGTCCACACCCTGGCGGCGAATGACCCGGCTGGGTCCGACGTGTAGTAGCTCGCGAAGTCCTGGTCGACCAGCTGTTGTGCGGCGTCCGGTGGAGCAAGTGCACCCTGAACGTCCGGATTCGCCCATACCCAGGCGCCGATGCCGAAGGACACCATCAGGAACCCGACCGCGACCCCACCCACCCACCAGCGAGCGCGATAGACCACCAGCGGGAAGGTCACGAGGAAGTACCGCGCCACATCACTGGTCGTGAACCGACCGGAACCGGTCGTCGTTCCGCGGGCTCGAGCGACCAGCGTCGACAGCTCGGAGACGAGAACGGGGTCGGGTGCTTCAGAGCGAACGACTGACAGGTCTGTAGCTGCTCGGCCGTACAGCCCGACGAACTCGTCCGCCTCCGCACCGGTCAGCCGCGCACGACGTGTGAGAACGCGGAGCCGCTCCCAGTCAGGCCGGCGGGCCGCCACGAAGCGGTCGAGGTCCATAGATCCGGCACAATAGCCGTTCGGCGACAGCCGGTACCGCAGCCACAGCGGATCCACGTTCTCAAGGGGGAGCATGACGCGGCAGGGAGCCAGAGACGAAACCGGTCTGATCACCGGTGATGCTGTGGTCGTCGACCTCCGGCTGGCGAAGCTGCCCAGCAGATCGCTGGCGTTCCTGATCGACCTGACCCTGCAGTTCGTGGCGCTCGCCGCCTTGACCTTTCTGCTCGGCGCCGCGGGCGAGCTGGCCGACCCCGCCCTGTCGTACGTGCTCTTCTTCGTGGCGACCATCGCCGTCATCGTCGGCTACCCGGTGTTGATCGAGTCGCTGACCCGCGGCCGAACCCTCGGCAAGCTCGTCGTCGGGCTGCGCGTCGTCCGCGACGACGGGGGCTCGATCCGCTTTCGCCACGCGCTCACGCGTGGCCTCGCAGCCGTCGTCGAGATCTACGCCTGTTTCGGTGCCATCGCAGTCGTCGTGAGCCTGCTGTCCCCCGAAGGCAAACGCGTGGGCGACTACATGGCGGGAACGGTGGTCGTGCGCGAGCGCGCCCCCCAGCAGCGTGCCGCTCAGCTGTGGATCCCTCCCGGCCTCGAGCCGTATGCTGCCGCCCTCGACCTCAGGCGGTTGCAGCCGTCGACCGCGCTCAGCGCTCGCCAGTACGTCACCAGAGCAGCGTCCCTCAAGCCCGACGCGCGACAGACGCTGGGTCGTTCGATCGCTGACGAAGTGGCCCGCCAGGTGTCACCGCCACCGCCACCTGGCATCAGTCCCGATACCTACCTCTCGGTGGTCCTGGCCGAACGGAGCCGCCGCGCCGTGAGCCCGCAAGCCCCTCACCAGCCCGCTCCACCCCCTGCCGCGCCCCCCGTCGCGTCTGGTCCGGCCTCCGGCGAACCTGATGATGACGCCCCACGCACCGTGCCCACCGACGACGGGTTCGCCGCGCCATCGTGACCGTCTGACTGGCGTCAGGTTGCCACGATCCCGATCACGCCGAGAGTGTTCACGACGCAGTGGGCGAGCATGGCTCCGCTCAGCCCGCTGTACTGCCGCACCACACCGAGCACGATGCCGGCAGCCAACAGCGGGGCCACGCGCAGCGGCTCGACGTGCAGGAGAGCGAAGGGCACCCCAGAAATCACCGTGGCCCACCATGGTGACCAACCGTGCTTGACCACAGCGCCCCAGACGAGTCCCCGAAAGGCCAGCTCTTCGGCGAAAGGCGCACCAACCGCGATCAACAGCAGGAACAGGACGAAAGCCACGGTGCTGCCAGACATCGACTCTGCCGCGTCCGCCCCGGCCGAGGTCACTTCCTCGTCCAGGAGCTTGGCGGTGAGCGAGGTGAGCACCGTCATCGCCACCAAGGTCACGATCCCACCGGCGAGACCGATCCCCACCGCGCGCCACGACACGACGAATCCGTAGGCCTCACGCCAGCCACGTGACTTGCGCCACGCGGCGACGAGAGGCCACGCCGCAAGGCCCGCGAAGAACACCGCCTGCGCGCCGGTCAGGACCCAGCTTCCTGCGGCAGATGCCCCGTCGATGCCACCGGCATCGGTGAAAGCGTCAGGAGCCACGACGATCACCGGGATCACGAGCACCGCACTCACGATGATCGTGCCGATGACGACCAGGACGAACCATCCGATGTCACCAAAACCCCAGGTGCCAGAGGGCTGTCCGTAGACCGCGTGTACCGGTCGCGGCTCGACCGGTGCCGGATCGCCCAACGGATCCATCACGTACGCCGCGGTTGCCGCCGTCCAGGCGGCGCCATCCCAGTAGCGCTGCACCCCCGGATCAACCGGGTCGGCATACCAGCCTGCTGCAGCCCGCTCCGGGCCGTCGGTCACGTCGAACCGCCGGTTGTGACGACGCGGACATTGAAGTCTGGCGAACCGAGCGACTGCAGCATCGCCAGCCACAGCATCAGGTAGCCCTCGGTTGCACGAGCAGCCGACAGACCCCCGAGATCACGCACTCGGTCGCGACTCCACCCCAGCTCGCCCAGGAGCTCGGTCACCTGGGCCTTGGCAACTTTGTCGTCGCCGGCGATGAAGAGGTCGGTAGGCTCCTC
>JAHELE010000094.1 GCA_024644345.1 Actinomycetes bacterium
GCCGCGTTGGCCTGACGGCTGACCGACGGAACAAGGAGAGAAGCGTGTCGTCGATCGACTACCAGCTGTCGCAGCTGGACCTGCTTGAGGCGGAGTCCATCCACATCATGCGGGAGGTTGCAGCCGAGTTCGAGCGCCCAGGGCTGCTCTTCTCCGGTGGCAAGGACTCCATCGTGATGCTCCGACTGGCTGAAAAGGCGTTTTGGCCGGCCAAGATCCCCTTTCCTCTCATGCACGTCGACACCGGCCACAACTTCGACGAGGTGATCGAGTTTCGCGATCGTCGCGTCAACGAGCTCGGCGCGCGGCTGATCGTGGCGTCGGTCGAAGACGCGATCGCTGAGGGGCTGGTGGTCGACCCCACAGGCCCTCGCGCCTCCCGCAACAGCATTCAGACCGTGCCGCTGCTCAAGGGCATCATCGACAACAAGTTCGACGCCGTGTTCGGTGGAGCCAGGCGTGACGAGGAGAAGGCTCGGGCCAAGGAGCGCGTCTTCTCGTTCCGCGACGAGTTCGGGCAGTGGGATCCCAAGGCCCAACGCCCAGAGCTGTGGAGCCTCTACAACGGCCGGCACCGACAGGGTGAGCACATCCGCATCTTCCCCCTCTCGAACTGGACCGAGCTCGACATCTGGCAGTACATCCAGCGCGAAGAGCTCGAGCTTCCGTCCATCTACTACGCCCACCGGCGTCCAGTCTTCTGGCGCGACAACATGCTGATGGCGGTCACAGATGTGACACCGGCTGACGAGGGTGCTGAGGTGTTCGAGGCCGAGGTCCGCTACCGCACTGTGGGCGACATGACGTGCACGGCGGCTGTCGAGTCCGATGCCGACACGTTGGACAAGATCATCGAGGATGTGGCCGCCAGCCGGATCACCGAGCGCGGCGCGACTCGAGCAGACGACCGGGCCTCAGAGGCCGCAATGGAAGACCGTAAGCGCGAGGGGTACTTCTGATGGAGCTGCTGAGACTGGCAACTGCTGGCTCGGTCGACGACGGCAAGAGCACCTTGATCGGGCGGCTGCTGTACGACAGCAAGTCGATCTTCGAGGACCAGCTCGAAGCTGTTGAACGCACCTCGCGTGACCAGGGCGCTGAGTACACCAACCTCGCGCTGCTCACCGACGGGCTGCGTGCAGAGCGTGAGCAGGGCATCACGATCGACGTCGCCTACCGATACTTCGCGACCCCGAAGCGCAAGTTCATCATCGCCGACACCCCTGGGCACATTCAGTACACCCGGAACATGGTGACTGGAGCCTCGACGGCGAACCTCACCATGATTCTGGTCGATGCGCGCAACGGTGTCATCGAGCAGAGCAGGCGACATGCGTTCCTCTCGTCGTTGCTGCGCGTGCCTCACGTCGTGATGTTGGTCAACAAGATGGACCTGGTCGACTACGACGAGGCGGCCTACCAGAAGGTGGCCGATGACTTCAGGGCATTCGCCGCCAAGCTCGACATCCCCGACCTCACGATCATCCCGATCTCGGCGCTCCAGGGCGACAATGTCGTCCATCGCTCCGAGAACATGCCCTGGTACGAGGGAAGCTCGCTGCTGCACCACCTCGAGAACATCCACATCGGGTCGGACCAGAACCTGATCGACGTCCGCTTTCCCGTGCAGTACGTGATCCGCCCACAGTCCGACGCGTTCCACGACTACCGCGGGTACGCCGGAACCGTCTCGGGTGGGACGATCAAGGTGGGCGACGAGGTCATGGTGCAGCCAAGCGGGCTCACCTCACGAGTCGTCGGCATCGACCTCTACGGCGAAGAGCTGCAGGAAGCCCATCCGCCGATGTCGGTTTCCGTGCGACTGGCAGATGATCTCGACATCAGCCGCGGCGACATGTTGTGCCGGCCGCACAACCACCCGCATGCCACTCAAGACCTGGACGCGATGGTGGTGTGGATGCAGCAGGGCACCCGGATCCAAGAGGGCAACCGCTACATCATCAAGCACACGACGCGGACGGCGAAGACGATCGTCAAGGATCTGCAGTACCGCCTCGACATCAATGACCTGCACCGCGACGAGAAGACGACGTCACTGGGTCTGAACGAGATCGGCCGCCTGACCCTCCGGATCACCCAGCCGCTCTTCGTTGACGAATACCGGCGCAATCGTCAGACCGGCTCGTTCATCTTGATCGATGAGGCGTCCGGCGCGACCGTTGCGGCAGGAATGGTCGTCGACACCGACGTCTGACAGCGTGCGGGACTGCGCTAGTACGCAGCCAGGGCCCCCAGCTCCACGAGTCCGTTGTACACGTCGTCGACGCACGCGTCGATCGTGCGTCCTGTCGTGTCGACGACGATCTCAGCGTCGGTGGGGATGTCGTAGGGATCGGAGATTCCGGTGAACTCCGGGATCTCACCGCGTCTGGCCTTGGCATAGAGACCCTTGCGGTCACGCCGCTCGCATTCCTCCAACGGCGTGGCGACGTGCACCAGGACGAAGGTGCCGTGCTCCTGGATCATCGCCCGGACCTCACGTCGGGTCTCGTCGTACGGGGCGATGGGACAGCAGACGGCGACGCCGCCCGCCTTGGTGATCTCACTGGCCACGAATCCGATGCGCAGCACGTTGGTGATCCGATCGGTTCTGCTGAATCCCAGCCCCTTCGACAGATGGTGACGCACGACGTCTCCGTCGAGCAGGCTGACCGAGCGGCTCTCGTGCTCGACGAGCCGTACCGCCAGTGCCCGCGCGACGGTCGACTTCCCTGATCCGGAGAGGCCGCTGAGCAGAACGGTGAGGCCGGACCGGTATCCGGGGCGATGCAGGACGAGGAGTTCGGACGCCACCGGGGGTTCGGCGGCCCAGGAGGGAAGCGTCTGGCCGTTGCCGACCCAGGCGTCGAGCAGCCCCTCGGGGATGGAGCGCTGCTCCACCGGCACGTCGACGTGGCGCACCGGGATGGTGCCTTCTGAGCTGGAGAGCTCTGGGCCGGAAACCGTCAGAAGCTCCGTTGCGCCGTACGCGGCGGCCACTCGGGCACGCAGAGAGACCCCTGCTGCGTCCCAGGGGACGTCCGGCCACGGAACGACGACGATGCGGTCCTGGGAGTCGTGCGTGGACGCGGCCATCGCCAGCCGGGCGGGACGGTTGGCGATCCGACTGGTCTCTCGTCCGGTGGGGATGGGAATGATCTCGGCGATGGCGGCTCCCGCGTCGCGTGCAGCTGCCCTGGCGGTCTCGCGGACGACGTAGGGAACCGGGGCATCACACCAGAGGGCCCAGACCGGCCCGCTGGGCCAGGCCGTCGCTGTGGCAGCAGGGCTCGAGCGGTACTGAAGATGGTCGACGATGCTGAAGCCGCTTCGGACGGTGACCGGCCCGGCGACTGCGGGCCCGTCCACCGCCGCGACGGCAAGCGTGGCGAGTGTGGCTCCCTCGGGATCGAGCAGGTCGACCTGCTGGCCGACCGTGAGCTGGTGGTCGGGTATCACGAGAGTGGGCGCCGGCGCGGCCGGTGAGCCCGTGCTGAGGGCGTAGACCGCGGGCAGAGCTCCCTCCACCATCAGGTGCAGCCACGACAGGTCGTCGCCGTGCAGGGTGTGCTGGGCGGGCGCGGGATCAGTCTGGTCGCTCACGTGAACCTTTCGAGGGGAAACTGGCGGCCAACCTAGTGGACTGGCGCCTCGGGCTCCCACCACCCCACCCATAACCATTAGTGACAATTATCTAACTCTGGGTGATCACCACGACGCGGCCGGGTGAAATCGTCCCTTCGCTACAGTGAACCTGCACCGCTCCCAGCGGAGACAGGGCAGACTCAGCGGCACGACCTGAGGGGGGTCATGCGACACGTCGAAGAGCCTGCTGCCACCGCGCCATCCAGCGGTGCGCTGGGCGCTGCCTCCGCCACTGAGCCCGACACCATCGCCGTCATCACGCACCTGCCCCAGCACGAGGCGCGCCCGGAGCTCGGTGGCTCACGCGACCCCCGCGACTACGCCCAGCTCGGCCCGGTGGTGCAGGCGGCTCCGGTCTGGCTCCGTCGGTACACGGCATCGGTTGTCGTGGCTGACGGGATCGCCGCCCTGATCGCCGCTCTGGTGGCGATCACCGCGTTCGCCTCACCCGGTCCCTGGGTGGTGCTGCTGTTCCCACCCGCCTGGGTCGCGGCGCTGGCGGTGGGACGTACCTACGAGCACCGGTTCGTGGGCAACGGCAGCGAGGAGTACAAGCGGCTCTTCCACACGAGCGTGGCCTTCCTTGCTGTCATTGGCACCACGGCCTATGCGTTCTCCATCGAGCTGACCCGTGGGGTCGTCGTCGTCGGGCTGCCCATCGCCATGCTGCTTTCCCTGGTCGTGCATTGGGGTGCCCGACAAATCCTGCACACGTTGCGGCGTCGTGGTCTGTGCATGCAGCGCGTCGTGGTAGTGGGGCTGGAAAGGTCTGTGGCAGAGCTGATCCGGACGATGCGGCGCGAGCCCCACGCGGGCCTAGAGATCGCCGCGGTCTGCATCGATCGTCCGCGCGCCGACTCGGTCGAAGGCGTGCCCGTGCTCGGTGACAGTGACCACGTGCTTGACGTGCTCAGCGAAATCGACGGCGACACGGTGGCCGTCACCGCGTGGTCCGACGTCTCGCAGAACGATCTGCGACGGCTCTCCTGGGACCTTGAAGGATCGGGGGTCACGTTGCTTGTGGCCCCTCGCCTCACCGACATCTCCGGCCCTCGGATCCACATCCGCCCCGTTGCTGGTCTGCCGTTGCTCAACGTCGAGGAGCCAGAGTTCACCGGCGTCCGAAGGATCGTCAAGGGAGGGCTGGACCGGCTCCTGGCGCTGGCGTCCATCATCTTGTTCGCGCCCGTCCTGCTGGGGATCTCGATCGCGGTGGCGTTCACCTCCCGCGGCCCGGTCTTGTTCCGGCAAGTGCGGATCGGACGTCACGGTCGCCCGTTCGTCATCCACAAGTTCCGCAGCATGTACGTCGATGCGGAAGCGCGCCAGGCCGAGATGGAGGATCTCAACGAGGCCGATGGCACGCTGTTCAAGGTGAGGGACGACCCCCGCGTGACGCCGATCGGTCGGCACCTTCGCCGCTTCAGCCTCGACGAGCTGCCCCAGTTCTTTGATGTCCTGTTTGGGCGCATGTCTCTCGTCGGTCCCCGGCCTCCACTTCCGACCGAGGTCGACCGCTACGCCTCTCTGGTGCGGCGCAGACTGGTGGTCAAACCAGGCATCACGGGACTGTGGCAGGTCTCGGGCCGCTCCGACCTGACCTGGGACGAGTCGGTACGCCTTGACCTGCTCTACGTCGAGAACTGGTCGCTGGCCATGGATATCACGATCATGCTGAAGACCGTGCTGGCCGTGCTCCGGCGCCGCGGCGCCTACTAGGGAAGCCAGGTAGCCAGCGCCAGCAGTGCGGCGGCAAAGCCGACGAGCACCAGCACCGCCGACATCACACCCACTCGCGCCGCCGTGGCGAGTGGATGGCGGGTCCAGCTCGGCCGATCGCTGCGCACGGGGCGGCGGGATGTCGAAGCAGGCGCCGGAGTCGCACGGTGACGACCGTGCGGTGTGGTCCGTGTGTGCCCGGGAGGTCGGGCCGCTGGCGCGTCGGCAACCGACGACCAGAGCAGCGGGACCTGCAGCACCGTGGCAACGGTGGACTCCGGGTGGTCGTCGTAGGACCCCCCGGTGTCCGATTCGTCGGCGATCAGTCGCGCCGTGTCGTGCTCAGCCACAGTGGAACACCGTAGCGTCGCCGGTGGGGCCGGAGCATCTGATAGGGCGCGGCTCGCCCTAGTGTGGCGCAGGACGGATCGTTTCCTCCCGCCCAAAGGACGAAGATGAGCGTGCACGTGGCCCAGCCGGTGCGGCCAGTCGTGCTCACCGGGGGAATCGGGTGCGGCAAGTCGCTGGTCGGCTCCCTGTTCACCGGGTGGGGCGCCTACCTCGTTGATGCTGATCAGCTCGCCCGAGACGTCGTCGCCCCCGGAACGAAGGGGCGGGTCGCCGTGGAGTCCCTGCTCGGTCCCGACATCGTCGCCCCCGATGGGTCGCTGGACCGTGCGGCGATGGCCGAGCGCGTCTTTGCCAACGCCGACCTGCTTGCCCAGCTCGAGGAGATCATCCATCCACTGGTCCACGAGGCCGGCCGGCAGCTCTTCGCTGACGCCCCGGTCGGATCCGTTTCTGTCTACGAGGTCCCGCTGCCGGGCCGTAGTCCGTTCGAGGAGGAACCCCTGGTGGTGGTCGTGGACGCGCCCGATGACGTTCGGCGTGAGCGCCTCCTGGCGCGCGGCCTGACCGACGACCAGATCACGGCCCGGATGGGCAGCCAACCCAGCCGTTCGGAGTGGCTCGGGGTTGCCGACGAGGTGATCGACAACTCCGGCTCCGTGGCGGAGCTGGCGGTTCGAGCCGCAGCCCTGTGGCGTCGGGTGACCGGCGAGGATCCACCTGTCGGTCCCGACAGCTAGCGTGGGCGTGTGCGCCCCTCTTCAGACATCACGCGAACGGTGGCTCCCTTCGAGGTCATCTCCGATTTCGTCCCGAGCGGTGATCAGCCCGATGCGATCGCCGAGCTGGAGCAGCGGATTGCCGCAGGAGAGCCTGATGTCGTCCTGCTTGGGGCCACGGGCACCGGCAAGTCAGCCACGACCGCGTGGTTGGTCGAGAAGCTGCAGCGCCCCACCTTGGTGATGGCCCCGAACAAGACATTGGCAGCACAGCTGGCGAACGAGTTTCGTGAGCTGCTGCCGAACAACGCCATCGAATACTTCGTGTCGTACTACGACTACTACCAGCCTGAGGCGTACATCCCGCAGACCGACACATACATCGAGAAAGACACTGCGATCAACGACGAGGTCGAACGCCTCCGGTACTCGGCGACGAACAGTCTGCTCACGCGGCGTGACACGATCGTGGTGGCCACCGTCTCGGCAATCTACGGTTTGGGCACACCCCAGGAGTACGTCGACCGCATGGTGCGCCTCCGGGTTGGTGACTCGATCGATCGGCAGAGCCTGCTCCGCCACCTGGTTGACGTGCAGTACACCCGGAACGACCTGGCGTTCACGCGCGGAACGTTCCGCGTCCGTGGCGACACGGTCGAGGTGATCCCTGTGTACGAGCTGCACGCAGTGCGAATCGAGTTCTTCGGCGACGAGATCGAGCGACTCTCGACCCTCCACCCGCTGACCGGTGAGGTGATCACCGAGGATCACGAGATGTACGTCTTCCCTGCATCGCACTACGCTGCCGGGCCCGAAAGCATGGAGCGGGCAATCGCGGCAATCGAAACCGAGCTGGCCGAACGTCTCTCCGCTCTTGAGCAGCAGAACAAGCTTCTCGAGGCGCAGCGTCTGCGGATGAGGACGACCTACGACATCGAGATGATGCGACAGGTTGGGTCGTGCTCCGGTATCGAGAACTACTCGCGACACATTGATGGTCGCGCAGCCGGTACCCCGCCCAACTGCCTGCTCGACTACTTCCCGGAAGACTTCTTGCTGGTGATCGACGAGTCCCACGTCACGGTGCCGCAGATCGGCGCCATGTACGAGGGGGACATGTCGCGCAAGCGCACCTTGGTCGACCACGGGTTCCGGCTACCGAGCGCCATGGACAACCGCCCCTTGACCTTCGATGAGTTCGTCGAGCGCATCGGACAGACCGTCTACCTGTCTGCGACACCGGGCACCTACGAGCTCGGCCGAGGACAGGGTGTCGTCGAGCAGATCATTCGGCCGACCGGGTTGATCGACCCCGAAGTGATCGTCAAGCCGACGTCCGGGCAGATCGACGACCTGCTCCACGAGATCCGTCTCAGGGAGGAGCGCCACGAGCGCGTCCTGGTGACCACCTTGACCAAGAAGATGTCCGAAGACCTCACCGACTACCTCCTCGACCTCGGTGTCCGCGTCCGGTACCTGCACTCCGAGGTCGATACGCTCCGCCGGGTCGAGCTGCTGCGCGAGCTGCGGATGGGCGAGTACGACGTGCTCGTCGGGATCAACTTGCTTCGTGAGGGTCTCGACCTGCCAGAGGTCTCGCTGGTCGCCATTCTCGATGCCGACAAGGAGGGGTTTCTCCGGTCGGGAACGTCCCTCATCCAGACCATCGGACGTGCGGCGCGCAACGTGTCGGGTCAGGTGCACATGTATGCCGACCGAGTCACCCCATCGATGCAGCACGCGATCGATGAAACCAATCGTCGTCGTGCCAAGCAGGTTGCCTACAACGAGGAACAGGGGATCGACCCGGAGCCATTGCGCAAGCGCATCGGCGACATCACCGAGATGCTGGCTCGCGAAGTGGCCGACACCGAAGAGCTGCTCGGCGGCTCTGGCCGCACCCAGAGCCGAGGCAAAGCGCCGGTCCCCGGCCTCGGATCGAGAGCAGCTGACGTCGGGCGCCATGCCGCCGATCTGGCGACTCTGCCGAGCGCCGATCTTGC
The DNA here is from genome assembly GCA_024644345.1 of Actinomycetes bacterium. Taxonomy (GTDB): domain Bacteria; phylum Actinomycetota; class Actinomycetes; order JAHEKZ01; family JAHEKZ01; genus JAHEKZ01. The sequence goes on from JAHELE010000094.1 coordinate 8,435, forward strand.
CGACCTGATCGGGCAGCTGACCGACCAGATGCAGGCGGCCGCGGCCGAGCTCCAGTTCGAAGTGGCTGCCCGCCTGCGTGACGAGATCTCCGAGTTGAAGAAGGAGCTGCGGGGGATGCGCGAGGCAGGCGCCCCCTGATGGGCCAGAATGTGGAGTCGGCGCCCGTCGGCTGACGGTTCACGTCGTCCGTTTCCCGTTGCCGAAGGAGTGCTGTGCAGATAGATGGCACTCTCTGGGTAGCCACCCTGGTCGGTCTTGTCCTGGTCTTCACCTTCGACTTCCTGCTGGCCGTGCGTCGACCGCATGCGGTCTCCATGCGCGAGGCCTCGCTCTGGACGGTTGTGTATGTGGGGGCGGCCATCGTCTTCGGCGGCTTCATCGCCGCTCAGTTCGGCAGCAACTACGCCGGACAGTTCTACGCGGGCTGGCTCACCGAGTACTCGCTGTCGGTCGACAATCTCTTCATCTTCGTCATCATCATGTCCCGGTTTCGCGTACCACGTCAGAGTCAGCAGCTGGTACTGCTGATCGGCATCGCACTCGCCCTGGTGATGCGGGCCGGGTTCATCGCCTTGGGCGCTGCTGCGATCGCGCGTTTCTCCTGGGTCTTCTATCTCTTCGGGGCGTTCCTCCTCTACACCGCCTACCACCTCGCCCGACACGACGAGGAGGAGAGTGAGGAGTTCCGTGAGAACCGGGTGATCGGCTGGGTGCGGTCGGTCCTGCCGACGACAGAGACGTACGACGGCAACAAGTTCCGGACAACGGTCGACGGGCGGCGGCTCTTCACTCCGATGCTGATCGTGATGGTGGCCATTGGTACCACCGACCTGCTCTTCGCACTCGATTCGATTCCGGCGATCTTCGGGCTCACCCAGGAGCCCTACCTGGTGTTCACTGCCAACGCCTTCGCCCTCATGGGGCTTCGACAGCTCTACTTCCTGCTAGGGGGCCTGCTCGACCGTCTCGTCTTCTTGAGTATCGGTCTCGCGGTCGTCCTGGGATTCATTGGCGTCAAGCTGATCCTGGAGGCGCTGCACACCAACAGCGTCCCATTCGTGAACGGCGGGGAGCCGGTGACCTGGGCACCGGAGATCCCGGTCACGATCAGCCTGGCCGTCATCGTGGCAGTTCTTGCTGCGACG
>JAHELE010000202.1 GCA_024644345.1 Actinomycetes bacterium
AGCAGCTTGAGCACCGTCAAATAGAGCCAGATCAGGGTGACCATCAGACTGAACGCGAGGTACCACTCCAACTCCTTGGGGGCACCCGCATCGACGCCGGCCTCGATCACGCCGAAGTCGAGTACGAGGCTGAGAGCCGCCAGCACGATCGCGATCACCGTCACGATCAGACCAACGGTGCGGAAGCTCTCGCTGTAGAGCCACCCCCAATCGAAAATCGCCAGCACGAACACGAACAGATAGAGGAGACCGAGACCGCCGAGCCCTGCGATCACGGCAAACGCCAACTTCTGGGTCGGCTTGACGATTCTGGTGGCATACAGAACGAGCGCAACCGCAAAGACACACATCGTCGAGAGCACCGCAGCACCGACGATGCCATCGGTCTGGGCGTTGAATGCCGCCGAGATGGCACCCAGGCAGAATCCCTGGCAAACCGCATACAACCCACCCAGCAACGCGGCCCGGCGCCAGGACACCGAAATCACGATCCCCAACAAGAACGCGCCGAAACTGGCCAGCCAGAAGCCGCCCGGGATCGTCACGGTCGTGTCAGCGAACCCGGCGCCCAACTGGACGGGCGCCTGCTCGGTCGCCGCCGCCCATCCCCACGCTCCGGCGGCGACGACGAGCACAAGAAAGACGAGCGTCTTGATACTCACGCCGGCGATCGACATCGTCCGCGGAGCCGGCGCCGCCGGCGTCAGGTAGGACTCGACGAAGGAGTCGCTCAACGTCGGGTTACCGGAACGCAACTCCGTCGGTGAGAGCGTGGTCTGGGTCACAGTGTTCTCCTCCGCCGGTTGGCCGAGTGACGACCGGGCACCGTGAGCCTACCGAGCGTCGCATTCGTCGAGCATCGCGTTCGACTGCGGTAGCGACCGGAACGAGTACCTTCGTCACATTCACCAGCTCACTGGCACGTGGCGACTATTCGATGGTCCACGCTGGGAAGATATCTCCCAGTCCTGCGGTGAGCATGGAGACTCCCAGTCCGAGGATCACGAGCCCGGTGAGACGGTCGACGACGTCGATGGTGCCCGCGCTGAGCTTTTCGGCCATCCATGGAGCGGCCTGCCATGTGAGCCAGACCACTGCCACTGCGGCCAGGATGCCAACGATCGCTCCGGCGTGGCCGGCGGTGAAGCCCTCATCGAGGTAGTTGGTGGCGAAGGTGATCAACGACACGATCACGGCCGAGCCCGAGGTGACGGGAAGCGCGAGCGGCACAACTGAGGGGTCGCTCACCGTCGACTGATGGTCTGGTACGTCGGAGGTGGCGTGGCCGCCGGTGCCCATCAGCAACGGAAATCCCATGCTCGACAGCACGACACCCCCGGTGACCTGGAGTGCGGGGATGGTGAGTCCGAGGGCGCTGAGCACCGCAGAGCCGGCCAACAGCGCCAAGACCGAGATGACTGTCGCTGCGATACACGTCTTGGTGGCGACTCGTCGGCGTTCGGTGATCGGGCGGTCACTGGTGAGCGCGAGGAAGATCGGCCACGTCCCAAACGGATGGAACAAGACGACCAGTCCCGCTGCGACAGCGCCGAACGCCTCGAAAAAGGTCATCGATCGAGGGTGTTCTCGAGGACGTGGCCATCGTTCATGACCGCCGAACGTCGTGCCAGGCTGGGCGTTGTCAGGGTGACCATCATGAGAGCCTCGGGCGGTGTGAATCAGCGCAGCAGTCTGGCGAACAGCATGCCCTGTCGGGTCGCAGGATCGGAGTCCAACGAGGCTCAACTTGACATCTTCGTTCCGCGTCCTTGTCAAAGCCGGTACATCGGATCGGTCCGTCGGTCTCCTGCACCATGCCAGCCAGCCCTACACGAGCCCCCCATAGGCGGCAGCCGGGCCCATGCCACCGGTCTTTGCCGACCTTCGCCGTCCCCAGTAGGTTTGCGGAGCTGACCCAGCCCGCTGACGAGCGGGATGAGGATCATCGGTAGATGTAGATGCGACGTTACCCACCATGAAGGTGCCGACGAAGGGCTGAATCCAGATGGAGGAAGGCGAAGACATCGCCGTCGTCATCAACGACTTGATCAACGCCGGCATCGGGCTGGCGGTGGTTTCGATGATGTTCAGCATGGGCTTGGCGATGACATTCGGGCAGGCCTTCTCGGTGTGGCGCCAACCCCGCAAACTCGCGGTATGGGTCTTCTCGACGCTCGTCGCCGCTCCGGTGATTGCCTACGTGCTGGTCACCGTGTTCAACGACGTCCCCGAGGAGGTCAAGGTGGCCCTACTGCTGTCGGCTGCAGCGGCCGGCAACGGGCTGGTTCCCAAAATGGCAGAGAAGGTCGGCGGCGACGTCATGGCCGCAACCAGCGCCCTCGTGACGCTGGCCCTGCTGACGATCGTGGCGGCACCGATCATGGTCCGCTTCGCCATCGATGCCGATGACGTCGACATTGGAGCCCTCGACGTCGCAGGAACGGTTCTGGCTGCGATTGTCACACCGATCCTGGTAGGTGTCGCCATCCGGCAATGGTGGACGAGCGCAGCAAACCTCATCACCGGGCCCTTGACCAACCTCGCCGACAAGCTCATCGTTGTCATCCTGCTGGTGATCA
>JAHELE010000095.1 GCA_024644345.1 Actinomycetes bacterium
CCGGGTGCAGGACCGATACTGGTTGGGCGTCCCATCCCAGCTCGATGTAGCACTCGTCAGACACCACGACCGCACCACGCTCCCGCGCCCAGGTGACGACTTTGCGAAGGTGATCGACCGGCAGGACGCGCCCCGTTGGGTTCCCCGGTGAGTTCAGCCACACCAGATCGACCCGGCCAGGTCCGACACTCATGGTCGAGTCCGAGGCAACGATGTCTGCCCCCACCGCGCGCGCACCGATGTCGTACGTGGGATAGGCCAGCTCAGGAACCATCACGCGACTTCCCGGGCCGAGCCCGAGGAGTAGGGGGAGCGAGGCCACGAGCTCTTTGGTGCCGATCGCCGGGAGAACGGCCCCCGGTGTCACCGTCACACCCAGCCTGCGCTCCATCCACCCAGCTGCAGCGCTACGCAGAGCCTGAGTGCCCTGAACGGTGGGATAGCCAGGAGCGTCGGACGCCACCCCGAGTGCCCGTTGTATGAGCCCTGGCACGGGGTCGACCGGAGTACCCACGGACAGATCGACCAGCCCACCTGGGTGCTCCGATGCCAACGCCTTCGCGTCGGAGAGCCGGTCCCACGGGAACTCGGGGAACCGACCGGCCAGTGGGGTGCGGCTCAGTGTTCGACTACCTGCGGCGGAAGCGCGGCGACGATCGGGTGGTCCTTCTCGATCTTGCCCGTCTTGGCGGCGCCACCGGGGGATCCGAGGTCGTCGAAGAACTCGACGTTGGCCTTGTAGAAGTCTTTCCACTGCTCGGGGGTGTCATCTTCGTAGAAGATCGCCTCGACCGGGCAGACCGGCTCGCAGGCACCGCAGTCGACGCACTCGTCGGGGTGGATGTACAGCATCCGCTCGCCCTCGTAGATGCAGTCAACCGGGCATTCGTCGACACACGCCTTGTCGAGCAGATCGACGCACGGCTGGGCGATGACGTAGGTCACGGGCTCCTCCTCGGAATGACGCCGAGCCTAGTATTCACGACCACAGCCTCCTCCGCCGCCAAGGGGTCACTTGTGTCTGAGATCGGCCCTTCGCCTCCCGATGTGAAGTGGCCCGACCCGAGCTGGGCGCCCGCAGCCGTCGGACGCCGGGTGACTGTGCGCCGCGCCACTGGCGAGACCGGCCCGACCGGGGGGCCCGCCTACCGCGACGTCGTCGGCATCCTGGTCGACATCACCGGCAACCTCTGGTCGATCAAGCGGCGGACCGGCGAGACCGTGACGGTCGATCCGAGTGTGGTGGTCGCCGCAAAGGTCGTTCCCGCCATGCCCGCCCGGCCACGAACGGCGCTCGACATCGACGTGGGCGCCCTCGAAGAGCTGGCGGCCCTGGCGTGGCAGCCACTGGAGCAAGAGCCACTTGGTGAGTGGACGCTGAGAGCGGCGAAGGGCTTCACCGGCCGGGCGAACAGTGTCCTGCCCCTTGGCGAACCGGGACGACCGCTGGACGAGGCCTTGGCCGTCATCCGGCGCTGGTATGAAGACCGATCCCTTCCAGCCACGATCCAGGTTCCGATGCCCCTGTGCCGTCCGTTGGACACCGCGCTGGCCGAGCGCGGGTGGGTGAGCGAGAGCCGGGTGGCCGTCATGGTCACCGACCTCGATCCCCTCCGCATGGCCGCTTCTGCCGGAAGAAACGCCGAGTCCGGGGAGGTGGAGATCGCGCCCGCGCCGGACGCGGCGTGGCTGGCGGCGTTCAGGTACGGCGACCGCTCCGTCCCACCAGAGGTCGTCCCCATCATGATGAAGGCATCGCATCCCGTCTTCGGTTCCGTGCGTGGCCGCGACAACACCCCGTTGGCGATCGGGCGAGGGGCCATTGACGGTCGATGGTTGGGCGTGACTGCCCTCGAGGTCGCACCTGCCCACCGTCGCCAAGGCCTGGGGCGACACGTCATCTCCGCGCTCGCGGAGTACGCCGCCGCTCAGCAATGTCGGCATGTCTGGCTGCAGGTGGCCAGCGACAACGAACCGGCGCAGGCGCTCTACACCAGCCTCGGCTTCGTCGAGCACCATCACTACGTCTACCGACGACTTACCCCTCGGCGTCGATAGAGTCACGCTGTGGTCGACAACCCATTCCAGACACCCGAGGCGCAGATCCTGCGTACGCATCAGGCAGAGATCGTCAGCCAGCACCTCCGCGACCTGCTGACCGACCCGAGTCGTCCGCGGTCGATGACTCTGACGGCCGGTCCTCTCACCGTCGACTTCTCCCGGATGCTCGGCAACACGACGACTCTGGAGCTGCTCGGGTCCCTCGCCGACGCTCTCAGAGTCCCGGAGCGGCTCAAGGCCATGGTCTCCGGTGAGGTCGTCAACGTCACCGAGCAGCGCGCAGCCCTGCATACCGCGCTACGTGCCGACCACGATGCACACATCACGGTCGACGGCGCAGATGTGATGCCCGACGTCACACAGACCGCAGACGCCGTGAGTGCCTACGTCGAGGCCGTCAGGTCCGGTGCACGCCGCGGCGCAACCGGTGAACGACTCACCGACGTCGTCGTCATCGGGATCGGTGGCTCAGACCTCGGCCCCCGCATGGTGACCGCGGCGACCCGCTCCCACCACACCGGTCACGTAGGGGTCCACTTCGTTGCCAACGTTGACCCGGCCGAGCTCGACACCACCCTGGCTCCCCTGGATCCCGCGTCCACACTCGTCGTGATCATCTCCAAGACGTTCACCACCGTCGAGACGCTCGCCAACGCTGCGACGGCCCGCACGTGGCTGGTCGACTCGGTCGGAGAGACTGGACTGACAAACCACGTGTGCGCAGTGACGACGGCAGTCGAAGCCGCCACGGCCTTCGGCGTGCCGGAGGACGCCGTGTTCGGGTTCCGGGACTGGGTCGGCGGGCGCTACTCGCTCTCCTCTGCTGTGGGAATCGGGATCGAGTTCGCCGTCGGGCCTGAGGGCATGCGTTCACTGCGCCAGGGCATGCGTTGGGTCGACGATGCGCTTCTCGCTGATCCCTGGCAGCCAAACGCCGCCGTGCTGCTCGGGATGCTCGACATCTGGTACACCGAATACTTCGGCGCAACGACCAAGGCTGTGATCCCCTACTCCCAAGACCTTGCACTCCTTCCCAGTCACCTCCAGCAGCTGCAGATGGAGAGCAACGGCAAATCCGTTACGGCTGACGGGCGGCCCGTCGCATGGCCCACCTCACCGATCGTGTGGGGCGCTCCAGGTACTAATGGTCAGCACGCGTTCTTCCAGCTGCTGCATCAAGGAACGACCCTCGTTCCCGTCGACCTCATTGGCGTCGACTCGATCGCAGGCAGTGATCGTGCCAACTTGCTGCAGGCGAACCTGCTTGCTCAAGCGGCCGCCCTCGCGCTGGGAAGAACGGCGACCGACCTGCGAGCTGCGGGGGTCAGCGAGGCACTGATCCCCCACAAAGAGATGCCGGGCGACCGTCCCAGCACCCTGATCTGGCTTCCCGACCTCAGCCCGTCCAGCGTGGGGGCCCTCGTGGCGCTCTACGAGCACGCAACCGCGGTGGCCGGGTTCGCCTGGGGCATCAACCCGTTTGACCAGTGGGGGGTCGAGCGGGGCAAGGAACTGGCGGGTGACCTCCTTCCGGCAGTCGCCGGTGGCGCCATCCCTGACGACACGGATGCGTCCACGGAGGCTTCCCTCCGCCACCTGCGTGGCAGCTGAGCGGGCGCCACCTGTACCCGGCTCCGGCCCGGCTCCTAGTTGTTGTTCCCGCCGCCCGAACCGCTGCCCGGCTTGTCATTAGGCTTGCTGGGCTTGTCGGACTTGCTGGGTTTCTTCTGGTCCGTCTGGTCAGCCGGGTCGGGGGCGCAGATCACGTTGTCGGCAGCGTCGTAGGACGTACGCAGCGGCTCGCGTCGTTGCACCTCACCGTTTCGCCTCCACACCCGGACAACAGTGATGTCGAACCCCGCAACGCCCACCTGCGCGACGCATGCGTCTGAGTCGTCATAGAACGTTCCCGGCGAACGCGGGTTCGTTCGGGGACCGAAGACCGCGCCGATGTCCCAGTACTTCGTGCTCCACATCGTGATGGTCACCGAAGTGTCCGTGACTGAAGACGTGATGTAGACGCCGTACGGGGTGTCGTTGCGGTACTTGAGGTCAAGGGTGCCCCACGACACCGTGGCCTCGAGCCCGGCGGTGTAGCGCGAGATCCAGTAGCTGTGGGCCCGCTGTTCGATCCTGGTCATTCCGGCGTAGAACGCGGTGTGCCACATCGCGGTGGTGATCGTCGACACCGCACCGCCGTAGTCCTCGACCAGACGACCGTTCTGAATCACATACCCCTCGACGAAGCCGTTCTCGGGCGTTCGCTCTCCGACTACCCCGTTCATGCTGAACGTCTCGCCGGGCTCCAACACCGTGCCGTTGATCTTGCTCGAGGCCACCCCGATATTCGTCACTCGGTAGGCGGCGTAGGGGAAGGCCTGGGTGAACGTCGACACAACCTCCTGCACGCCGAGCTGCCGAGCCTCAGCAGTGGTGAGATCGGGGTCGACCCGCTCGAGGCCGAGTCGAGCCTGTCGGTCGGGCGAACCCAACGCCTCGATGACGCCAGCCCGCAGCGTCGCGTCGTCCACTCCACGCCCGGTCTGCGACTTGACCACTTTGGGTGAGCCCGATGACACAGTGAAAGTGGCATCGATCGCGGGGCGGCCTATTCGTTCAAGTGGTCCTGCCAACAGCTCACGAAGCAGTCGCACATCAACCGCGGGCTGCATCGCACCATCGCGTGCTCGATACGACAGCACTGCCGCGATCTGGTCCGGCTTCGCCGTGATGTCGGTGCCACCGATCGTCAGGATGAGGTCATCGGCAATAGCCTGCTTCGCTTCAGTCTCAGCGAACGCTGCTACCTCGTCGGCGGAAACCTCGGGCACCACGGGCTGGGTGGCCAGCTCGATCGGGGAGTCGGTCATCAGGTATGAGGCACGAATCGACGCTGCGGCATCGTCGCGGTCGAGCTCATTCCCGGATCGAGATGCGACGACCACCACGGAGAGACCGTCGTACTCAATCCGCGGCTGACGGGCCGGGTCGTCGACGCGGCGCGCGAGGGCTCGCACCACGTCGTCAAGTCGGGCCTGGTCGACCTCGACGTCCGGCTCCACGACCTGACCCCCGACCTGACTCACCAACGCCTGCGGTGCCGTGTCTCGACGGGGAGCCGCTGCCACCGTTGCTGCCGCATCGAAGCTGAGCCCGAGCCGTTCCGCTGAGTACTCCCGTACCGAACCGTCCAACGTCACCGAGACCGTTTCTGCTCGGTCTCCCAGTACCTCGTTCAGGTGCTGAATCGCCTCCGCGTCGTCCATCCCCCCGATGTCGACTCCGGCCACAGTGGTGCCACGAGGGATGCCTCCACCCACCCAGACGAAGGCCGCGAAGTAGGCGAGGAGCAGCACCAGCACGAGGGCGCTCGCGGCGTACACCACGAGCCGGCGGTCTCTCCAGCGTCGTTCCACGCCTTCAGCGGATGGTGCTTCAGTCACTCGTCACCCTCAATGCGGAGTGAGCGGTAGTTCCGTCTGTAGTACAGGAGCGGCTCGAGGGTCGGGGGTACGGCGGTCTCGAGCTCGATGACCTCACCGATGACGATATCGTGGTCGCCGGCCTGATGGACGTCCGTGGTGCTGCACTCCAGCGAGGCCAGCGCGCCGTCGATCCACGCCACACCATGTCGGGGCGATCGATGATGGCCGGACTTCCTCAGCTGCCCCTCCAGCGGTCGTCCCTTGGTCGCGAACCAGCGGGATGTTGGCTCGGCGTCGGCGGCCAGGATCGAGACGCCCCACGCACTCGTGGCCGAAATCGCGTCGTGGAAGCGCGAGTCCCGCTCGACGCAGACCAGGACCAATAGGGGGTTGATCGAGACCGATGCGAAAGCATTGGCTGTCATGGCGTGATCGACCCCGTCGACCACGCAGGTGACAACGGTGATCCCCGTCGCGAAGCGACTGACCGCCTCACGGAACTCGTCAGGGGTCGGGGACACCCGACGACCCTAACCCGGCGGTCCGATCAGTGCGTCTGGGCTCCAGCGTAGCGAGCGTTCGCCACCACGATCCCAGCCGGTGAGCTGACCAGCCGAAGGGTGTTCAGCGAGGTCTCCCCGAAGGCGTTGGCCCGGGCGCTCGACAGCGCCAGAACACCGATCATCCGACCACCCGCCTTGAGCGGCATGGACAGGAAGGTCGCCATCTCGCCCTCGTCCTCGGCCCCCAGGTACCCCTCAGGATCTGCAACGCGGGCCTGGAGGTCACCGACGGCGACATCGACTCCCGTGCTGTCAGTGGCCGCATCGGCCAACGCCTCGAAGAACTCGGCGTACTGCTGCTGGGACGTCTCGCGTGATACGCGGATGTAGGTTGACCGATCGTCGAGCATGAGCACCGATGCCAAGTCGTAGTCGACGACCCGGCTCAGCACGTCGAGCACTTCTGCGATGGTCTCTTCGAAACCGTGGACTCCCGACGCGATCTGGGTCACCTCGGCAGCGATGGACGACTCGAACAGCTTGCGGTCGAGGAGGTCGCTGACGCTGCCAAACACGTCATCGTCCTGCATGTCGACGGGATCGGGGCGGAGCGGCGGACGCCCTCCGCGGGCTGCGTCGGCTGCGCTCAACACCTCGTGCACGGCCTCGACCAGTTGGGGAGCCTCGAAATCCTTGGTCAGGAACCGGTCGGCGCCAGCCTGGGCGCCCCAGTACCGGTCACTCGCCGCGTCCAGCGAGGTCAGCAGAAGAATCGGGATGTCGGCGGTCCGCCAGTCATCCTTCAGCAGGCGAGCCGTCACGTACCCGGACACCCTGGGCATCTGGACGTCGAGTACGACGGCGTCCGGCATGTGCCGGAAGACCAGCTGGACGGCTTGGACCCCGTCCTCGCCCTGAACGACGGTGTAGCCCTCACGCTCGAGGACCGTCGAGACGATCCTGCGCAGCGTGGGGCTGTCGTCGGCAATGACCACCGTCGGCATCTCGCGTCCTCTCTCTTTCACTCTCGGGGGACTTCGGCGGAAATGCCCTCTGACTTAACGCCTGGCACCGGGTCGACCTCGCCTAGCGACCCACCAACCGCCGGACGGTGTCCACAAGCTGCGCCTGGTCGAACTCACTCTTCAGCAGGTAGGCGTTCGCCCCCGCGTCCAGCCCGGCCCGCTTGTCAGCCTCGTCCCCCCGGGAGGTCATGATCACGACCGGAACGCTCTCCCAGCCGCGCGTCCGTCGAATGGTTCGGGTCAGGGTGAAGCCGTCCATTCCGGGCATCTCGACGTCGGACAACACCAGGTCGACCGGGTCGCCGCTCAGCCGGGCAGCACCGTCGCTGCCGTCAACAGCAGTCACGACGTCGTAGCCGGCCCCTTCGAGGATGACCCGCTGCAGCTCACGGACGCCGATCGAGTCCTCCACCACCATCACCCGTGCCCGCCCGGACGTGCTTCGGGTGGCATGTTGTGGGGTGGCCACAGCGGTGGACTGCTCAGCCGGTTGCGGGACGGTCGGGGCTTCGAACGCGATCCCTCGCGTGTACTGCTCCACCGCCATCTCCCGGACGTCGAGCAGCAGCATCACGCTGCCGTCGCTGTCGATCGTGCCTCCGCCGATGAAGGGCGGACGCCCCAGGAAGCCGCCGAGATCCTTGACGACGACCTCCAGCTCTCCCTCCAGTGCGTCGACTGCCCAGGCCAGCTGCTCGGACGCGCCTCCGTATCGGACCACGACCCCGACTCGGCTTTCGCGGTCGCCGGTGACCCCGAGTGCCCGACCGAGATCGGCCAACGGAATCGTGGAACCATGCCGCACCAGCACCGGGGCTCCGGCCACCGTGGATGTCTCGACATCAGTCAGGCTGATGGTCTCGACAACGTTGGTGACCGGGACCGCATACCGTTCGTTGCCCAGCCGTGCCACGAGGCACCGCATGACGCCCAGGGTCACCGGCAATGTCATGACGAAGCTCGTGCCTGAGCCTAGTTCGCTGTGGATCTCAATCGTTCCCCCGAGGTCCTCGACGGCGGTGCGAACGACGTCGAGGCCGACTCCGCGACCGGATGTCGAGGTGACCTGGTCGCGGGTGCTGAATCCGGGCTGGAAGAGGACTGACATCAACGCCTGGCCGGTGGCCTGGGTGTCAGCAGTCAGCATGCCGCGCTCGATTGCTGTGAGCCGCAGTGCCTCCTCATCAATGCCGTAGCCATCATCAGCAACCTCGATGACGATGGTGGAGCCAGCCGCCCGTGCGGACACGGTGACCGTTGCCTGAGCGGGCTTGCCCACCGTGAGCCGCTCCGACGGAGTCTCGCAACCGTGGTCGATGGCGTTGGTCACGAGGTGACGTAGGGCGTCAGCCACACCGTCGAGCACGCGGGTGTCCAACTCGATGTCTTCGCCCACCAATCGAAGCCGCACGTCTTTGTCGGTCTCGGCGGCGACCTCGCGAACCAGCTGGGGGAAGGCGGCAACGACGCGCCGCGCCGGAACCATTGCCAGCCCCATCGCACCGTCACGGACCTGCCCGAGGCGGTTCTGGGCGTCCTCCATCGACCCACGCATCTCGCGCACAGCCGCTAGGAACTGGTCACCGAGCGCAATCAGGGTATGGAGGTTCTCCGAGACCTCGGGGGGAATCGTGACGTCGGTCGCTGTTGCCTGACGTATCGTCCGAACGATCCGCACATGCTCGGCCGCGAGTCCGGTCAGCTCGAGAACTCCGCGTTCGACACGACGGGCTTCCAACTCGGCCTCGCCGACGACATCCAGCAGTCCATGAACTCGGCGTACGGGTACCCGCACCGACTCTCCGGTCTTGGTGCGGGTCGAGTCGTCCCCATCTGCTTCTTCGTCGTTTGCGGTGAGCCGAGGGACGTCGACCGGGTTCTGCCCCTCCAGGGCGGCGTCGAGGGCTGCGATGAGGTGGGCCAGATCGTCGTCGCTGATCGGGCGACCAGCCCCTGGCAGGCCGCGCCGGATGCCCTCGGCCGAAGCCAGCAGCAGATCGACGAGGTCACGGCGCGGCTCGAATCGCCCGTCGCGAATGGCACCCAGAAGGTCTTCCGCCCGGTGAGCGGCATCAACGACCCCGTCAAGGCCCAGCATCCGCGCCGAGCCCTTGACCGTGTGTGCATCTCGGAACAGGGCAGCCACCAGCTGGCGTGGCTGCGGGTGGTGCTCGAGCTTCAGCAGCCCGTCACATAGTGACGCCAGGCGGTCCTCGACCTCCTGTCGGAAGGTTGCCACCAGCTCGGGGTCATTGGCCCAGCTGCTCATAGGTCCACCAGCTCCTCAGTATTCCGTGCTTTCGAAAGTTCGTGGTCTGTCGTCTTGAATTGGGCGATGGAGGCGCGGAGGTCTCCGGCGAGGGAGTTCAGCTCGGTCGCAGCCGCAGCCGCCTGCTTGGACCCCACCGCATACTGCCGCGACACATCAGCCACCTGACCCATCG
>JAHELE010000096.1 GCA_024644345.1 Actinomycetes bacterium
CCACATGGGAATCCCGGCTCCCGCCCGAGCTGCACGACCGGTCTGGCAACGGCCGGTCGTGCAGTTCGTCGTTGTCGGCCTCGTCGTCGCCGTCACGCTGGCTTGGGTCACCGGCGTCCTGGGTGAGCGATTGGCACAAGACCAGGCCATCGAGGATGCCCGCTCGACCACCGCTCTTCTGGCAGAGACCGTGGTTGAGCCGGCGCTCTCGTCGGGACTGCTCGACACCGAGGCCGGCGATCTCGACCGGTTCGACCGACTGGTGCGCGCGCGGGTCCTGGGTGGCGAGGTGCTGCGCGTGAAGGTCTGGGACGCCGATGGTCGCATCGTCTACTCCGACGAACCTCAGCAGATCGGCCAGGTCTTCTCACTCGGTGACGAGGAGCAGGACGTCCTCGCGAACGGTGGTTCTGATGCCGAGGTCTCCGACCTCGGCAAGTCAGAGAACACGTTGGACCAGGAGCTCGGTCGCGTCCTCGAGGTCTACTCACGAGTTGACGCCCCAGGCGGGGGACCACTGCTCTTTGAGCTCTACCTCTCTGATGCGAACCTCGAGGCACGGGCCGACGAGCTGTTCCGGCTCTTCCGCCCACTCACGGTGGGCGGGCTCCTGCTCTTCCTGGTTCTGACCGCCCCTCTGGTGTGGGTGCTGTCCCGTCGAGCTGACGCTGCTGCTGCTGATCGCGAGCGACTGCTTCTGATGGCTGCAGAAGCATCTGACGCCGAGCGTCGCCGAGTCGCCCGGGACCTGCACGACGGTGTCGTCCAGGATCTCGCCGGAACGTCGTTCGCGCTCTCGGGGATGGCCAGGGAGGCTGCTGCTGCCACCTCTCTTGATCGCGCGGCACTCGGCTCCGATCTCGACCGACTGGCCGGCGCCGTGCGGCGCAGCCTGCTCTCGCTGCGGTCGTTGCTGGTCGAGATCTACCCCCCGAGCCTGGACGGAGCGGGCCTGGGAGCTGCGCTGCAGGACCTGGTGGCCACGGCCCAGCAGACTGGTGTGGACGTGCACCTCGATGTGTCCGGTTCTGAAGCGTTGGCCGACGAGGCCACGGCGCTGATCTGGCGCACCGCCCAGGAGTGCGTGCGGAACGCACTGCGACACGGATCTCCGGAACACCTGGTCGTGACCGTGCGGGTCGGTGACGCGTCCCCGATGGCCAGCCTGACGGTGGCTGACGACGGCGCCGGGTTCGACGCCGCAGCGGCGCTGGGCCCGGACAGCTTCGGCCTGCGGGGCCTGCGGGATCTCGCCCGCGAGGCCGGTGGCAGTCTGACCGTCGAATCGTCCCCGGGCGCGGGGACGACCGTGCATCTGGAGGTTCCGGCGTCATGATCCGGGTACTGGTCGCCGACGACCACGCCATGGTGCGCGCGGGGCTCGAACAGCTGCTGGCGAGCACCGACGACATCGAGGTCGTGGGATCGGCGTCCAATGGGCGCGAGGCTGTCGAGCAGGTCATCCTGCTTCACCCGGACGTGGTTCTGATGGACCTTCAGATGCCGGTCATGGACGGAGTCGAGGCCACCGCGGCCATCAGCGCGCAAAAGGGGGAGGTCGCGGTCGTGATCGTCACCTCGTTCTCAGATCGGGAGCGCATTGTCGGGGCGATTGACGCCGGTGCCGTGGGGTACCTGCTAAAAGACGCAACACCGGACGAGATCCTCGCCGGGGTCAGGGCGGCGGCCAGGGGTGAGTCACCGCTCCATCCGCGAGCTGCGCGCGAGCTGCTCTCTGCCCGTGCAGAGTCCCCCTCACGCGCGGGCATCGACCTGACGGTCCGCGAGACCGAGGTTCTGGTCCTGGTGCGAGACGGTCTGTCCAACAAGCAGATCGCACGCCGCCTCGGTATCACCGAGCGCACCGTGAAGGCGCACCTGACGTCGTGCTTTCAACGAATTGGGGTGCTCGACCGGACGCAGGCGGCCCTGTGGGCCGAGCGCAACAACATCGGCTGACGCGACGAACGCTCAGGAACCGGGCGGCGTGGGCGGTGTCGGTGGAGGAGTGGGAGCCGGGGGAGGAGGTGCCTCGTCGTCGCCGGGGAACCCGGCCGTGCCATTCACCTCGACGAACTGGTCGACGGCAGCCAGGGCTTGGTCGACGTCGCCGCGCGGTCCGCCCAACCGCTGCTCGGCGTAGAACGCGGCACCGAGGGTGGTCAGAACCTTTCCGGCCTCTCGCTTGGCCTGCACGTCGTCCAACTTCGCCTGACCGGTCTCGACGCCCTTCTTCGCCTCGTCGAGAGCCTGTTGGGCCACTGCCTTTGCCTTGTCCAAGAATCCAGCCATGAGGCAACGCTACTGCTGCGACCACATCTCGTCGACAAGGTCGGCGGTCACCTGAGCGGACCCATTCACAGTCGTCACACTGACGGAGAACGAGCCGGAACTCCGCCAGCAGACATGTCCGTCGGACTCCACGGGGTCCAGACCCGGAGAAGAAAGGATGAGCGCACCGCAGCGCACATCTCCGATCGTGATTCGATCTTCCGCTGTAGTGCTGAGATCGGGGAGGTCGGTGTAGGCATCGGGGTACTCACGACGGTCCATCGGCGGCGGGGACATGCGACTTGACCCCTGGCTCGGACTCAGAAGAGTCGGTCCTCCGGTTTGTCCCGGCCGCGGAGTGCGTCGTAGTCCAGGGTGACGCACTCGATCCCCCGGTCGTTGGCCAAGACCTTTGCCTGTGGCTTGATCTCTTGGGCAGCGAAGACGCCTCGTACCGGTGCCAGCAGCGGATCGCGGTTGAGCAGGTCAAGGTATCGCGTCAGCTGCTCAACGCCGTCGATCTCGCCCCGACGCTTGATCTCGATGGCAACGGATGCTCCGTGCGCGTCTCTGGCCATGATGTCGACCGGGCCGATCGCCGTCGCGTACTCGCGACGCACGAGGGACCACCCTTCACCCAGCGACTCGATGTGCTCTGCCACCAGCTTCTGCAGGTGTGCCTCGACCCCGTCCTTCTGCAGGCCGGGGTCGATCCCGAGGTCGTGGTCGCTGTCGTGCAGCACCTCGTCGACCGTGATGGTGAGTGTGTCGCCCGTCTTGCTGTGGCTCACCGTCCACGTCCCGCCGCCGGCGTCGTCCACGTCCACCGTGGTACGGCAGGGCGGGCTCATCCAGTTCAGCGGCTTGTAGGCCCGGTCATCGGCGTGGATAGAGACCGACCCGTCGGACTTGACCAGGATGAGACGGGTTGCCATCGGCAAATGGGCAGAGAGCCGGCCCTCGTAGTCGACGCTGCAACGGGCGATCACCAAGCGCATGGGGAAACGCTAGCGCCCTGCGGTCGGCAACCTCGCTCGACCCGTGCCGGAGTGGGGCAGCCGCTTCCATCACGTGAAGTACGAGAGGGGTTCCTCCTGCTCGGGGGCGGACGCCGTGAGGGCCGAGTAGTGAAGGCGGCGGGTGAGATCGAGCAGCTCTGTCAGTCGCGAGGTCGGCTCCCACGGCTCCATCGCCACTGCGAACCTCCCACCATCGATGACAAGCGAGGACACCGACGACGCCAATATGAGGCTCATGAACTCGGGATTCAGAACCAGTCGTGTCCACAAGGTGTTCTGGCCCAGAACACGATAAGTGGCATTGAAGTCACCCGATTCCGTACTGACGTGTTCGTGTTCCTTCGAGAGATCTGAGAGCCAGTGATCACGGGCGACGACACGCAGGGCATTGGGGGCAGCGAAGGGCACGATGCACATCGTCGCGGTGATGAGGTCCACCTTGTGTGGCATATCGGCTTTCTCGAGGTTGTACCGGGTCCGAGTGAGATCGGTGACGATGAAGGGGGTATCGCGCTGCACACCCCGGCAGACGTTCCGACACGTTGAAGGAGTAAATGTCGTCAGACCCGTCCGGCCGAGCACGGCGCTGGTGCTCGGGTCCGTGGGTTCGAACTGCCACGACGACCGATCCGCCATGCTGCGTACCTGACGTTCCCGCTCAAGGAGCACATGGCCGTACTGACTCCACAGCAGCGCGGCAATCAGGGGAGTTGACGACCCAGCCTGAGGCTGATTCGGGTGCACCGAAGACTCGGCCGCCACCCGCTTCTCGAATTCAACCGCGCTGACGGTGTCCGACCCAGACGGGTCGACGCCCTTGACCCGTCGCCAGCCTCGGCCAAAGAGCAGCCAGCAGCCAACCACCCAGCAACCCGCGAGCAGCACGGTTGCGTTGGCCAAGCGGGGGTCACCGACGAGCACGGAGACGCTCACCAGGACCAAGAAGACCACGAAGGGTGCGAAGATCCACACAAGGACGTCTCGAGAGAGCCCATCCGGGACGTACCAGCGAAGCGTGTTCACTGGTCGCTGGCGTTGGCGGCGTCGTGCGACGACCCGCCAGTACTCATCCTGAGTCACCTGATGGCCATCGGCATGTGAGCAGCGGGGCCTGAACCGACGCACCGGGGATTCGGCCGTAGGGACCCCGGATGGGAGGATCGTGGCGATGGCGTCAGGCGGACGCCGTGTCCTTCCGGGTGTGGCCCGGTTGGTATCTGCTCAGGAGAAGATTCATGGCACGTGAGTTCACCCGGGTCGGGGTTGTCGGTCTCGGCACGATGGGGGCCGGGATCTGCGAGGTCTTCGCTCGCAACGGCCTCGAGGTCGTTGCTGTCGAACGGGACGAGGCGGTGCTGCCGAGCGGCATCGAGCACGTCGAGACTTCGACATCTCGCGCCGTGAAGCGAGGCAAGCTGAGCGAGGAAGAGAAGCAGGCGATCTTCGATCGGATCACCTTTACCTCGCATCTGGAGGATCTCGCTGACTGCCACCTGGTGATCGAGGCCGTTCCCGAGAAGCTCGAGCTCAAGCAGCAGATCTTCGCCGAGCTCGACCGCATCACCGCTCCAGACGCGATCCTGGCCACCAACACGTCCTCGTTGTCGGTCACTGAGATCTCGGTGGCAACCCACCGGCCGGCCCAGGTGATCGGCATGCACTTCTTCAACCCGGCACCGGTGCTGAAGCTGGTCGAGGTGATTCGCACGGTGGTCACCGATGTCGAAGTGATCGACGACGTCAAGGCACTGAGCGAACGCCTCGGGAAGGTCCCCGTCGTCGTCGGTGACAAAGCCGGCTTCATTGCCAATGCCCTGCTCTTCGGCTACCTCAACCACGCGGTGTCGATGTACGAGCAGCGCTACGCCTCGCGCGAAGATATCGATGCCGCCATGAAGCTCGGGTGCGGTCTGCCGATGGGTCCGCTCGCGCTGCTTGACCTGATCGGCCTCGACACCGCTTACGAGATCCTCGACACGATGTACAAGCAGACGCGCGACCGTCTGCATGCCCCCGCTCCGATCATCAAGCAGATGGTGATGGCAGGAGTGAAGGGTCGCAAGACCGGCCGGGGCTTCTACACCTATGAGGCAGCGGGTTCACCCGTCGTCATCGCTGATGCCCAGACGCCGGTGCCCAACGGCGACGACGCCGTCACCCGACCAGTTCAGCGGGTCGGCATCGTCGGTTCGGGAACCATGGCCGTCGGTATTGCCGAGGTGTTCTGCAAGGCCGGGTACGACGTGGTGCTGCGGGCGCGCGGCACGGAGCAGATCGACAAGGCCAGGGCATCGATCGGCCGGTCGCTGGAGAAGGCGGTCGTCAGGGGGAAGATTTCCGAGGCCGAGCGCGACGAGGCGTTGGGCCGGTTCACCGGAAGCACGTCTTTCGACGACCTGGCCGACTGCGACCTTTTCCTCGAGGCGACGGTCGAAGAGCTGTCAGTCAAGCAGGCCATCTTCGCCACTCTCGATGAGCTGGCCAAGCCGGGCGCGATTCTGGCGACCACCACGTCCAGCCTTCCGATCGTCGAGATCGCCGCCTCAACCTCGCGCATGGGCGACGTCGTCGGCATGCACTTCTTCAACCCGGCGCCGGTGATGAAGCTGGTTGAGGTGGTGCACACGATCAACACATCGGCCGACGTTGTCGAGACGGCGCGGCAGGTGTGCGAACGCATCGACAAGCACCCCGTCACCTGCGGCGACCGAGCGGGCTTCATCGTCAACTCCCTGCTGTTCCCCTACCTCAACGACTCGGTACGGATGCTGGAGGCCCATTACGCCACCGCTGACGACATCGACAACGCGATGAAGGTCGGCTGTGGCTACCCGATGGGTCCGTTCGAGCTGTTGGACGTCGTGGGTCTCGATGTCGCGCTCGCCATCCAGCGCACGTTGTACCTGGAGTTCCGCGAGCCCGGCTACGCGCCGGCACCGCTGCTGGAGCATCTGGTCACAGCGGGATACCTCGGTCGGAAGTCGACGCGCGGGTTCCGCGTGTACGTGTAGCGATGAGCAAGCGCCGGCCGAAGTCGCGACCGAAGGGCCCTGTTGCCTCGGTCGACACGACTGTCGACTGGCGGGGCGAGCCGTGGGTCGTCCGACCGATCCGTGGCTCCTCATCGTCAAAGGCTTATCGCTGTCCAGGCTGCGACCAGCTGATCCCGCCGGCCACGCCGCACACCGTGGTCTGGCCCGAGACCGCGATCACCGGCGAGGGCGCCGACCAGAGACGCCATTGGCACACCACCTGCTGGAACGCGCGAGACCGCCGCGGTCCTCGGTGACGTCGGGATGACCGTCGAGATCCGGTCGAACACCGAGCTTCCGGTGCGTCGAGAAGCTCTGACGCTTCGGACGTCTGACGGGTTGTCGCTGGTCGCGGAGTGGGCGCTGCCTGTGTCGAAGTCACCTGCGGCAGCGGTGGTGACGTTTCATCCACTGCCGACAGCCGGCGGGTTCATGGATTCGCATCTGCTGCGGAAGGCGTCCAACCGGCTTCCGGCGCTGGCCGAGATCGCAGTCCTGCGGTTCAACACGCGCGGCACGAGCTCTCCGCACGGTACGAGCGAGGGTTCGTTCGACGAGGCGGGGGCCGAACGCGCCGACGTGCACGCAGCGATCGACGCCGGCCTCGCGCTTGGCGCACCCCGGCTGGTACTGCTCGGATGGTCCTTCGGCACCGACCTGGTTCTGAAGTTCGGCCGTCAGTGCGGTGTGGATGCGGTGCTGCTGCTTTCGCCGCCACTGCGGTACACGACCCAGGAAGAGCTCGCGGACTGGGCGGGCTCACCGATCCCGATGACGGCGCTGGTTCCTGAGCTCGACGACTTCCTACGCCCGGAAGAAGCGCGTCGCCGATTCTCGGTGGTGCCGCAGGCCGAGGTGGTGGGCGTGGAGGAAGGAAAGCACCTCTGGGTGGGGGAGAAGTATGTGAAGCGAGCCCTTGACGAGGTGGCGTCAGTAGCACTGGGGCGCGCGGTTCATCTGCCGACAGAATGGAACGAGGAGGAATTGTCATGACGACGCTGGTGTTGCTCCATGCATTCCCGTTGAACGCCACCATGTACGAGGCGGTGCACGCCGAGTTCGCCGGCGACCTCGTGACTCCCGACCTTCCGGGCTTCGGGGACGTTCGGCTCGGGGACGCCGAGCCGAGCCTGGATGTCTACGCGGACCACGTAGCGCGCCAGCTGGACGCCGCCGGTTCGGACCGGGTCGTCATCGGTGGTACGTCGATGGGTGGATACGTGGCCATGGCGTTCTGCCGCCGGCACGCTGACCGCGTCGCGGGGCTGGCGTTGATCGACACCAAGGCGTCGGCGGATCCAGAGACGGCTGCTGTGGGACGTCGAGCGATGGCCACCGAGATGGTAGAGGGGCAGACGACGCAGCCGCTGCTCGACAACGTGTTCCCTAAGTTGCTCGGGGCAACGACCACGCGCGAGCGACCGGACGTCGTCCAACAGGTGCGCGAGTGGGTCGCTGGCGCCGATCCGGACGGGGCCGCCTATGCGCAACGAGCCATGGCCGTGCGGCCCGATTCACTCCAGACCTTGGCTGCCCTCACGGTGCCGTCACTGGTGGTGGTGGGGGAGGAGGATGTCTTGTCACCTCCCACCGACGCGGCCACGATGGCGTCCGCGCTCCACGGAGCCGTGGTCGTCGAGATACCTCGCGTCGGGCACCTCACGCCGGTCGAGGCTCCTCGGTATGTGGCAGAGGCGCTGACCGAGC
Source organism: Actinomycetes bacterium (assembly GCA_024644345.1). GTDB lineage: Bacteria > Actinomycetota > Actinomycetes > JAHEKZ01 > JAHEKZ01 > JAHEKZ01. Next base: position 8,030 of record JAHELE010000096.1, read on the forward strand.
TGCTGCAGCGCGTGGACGGGTGAGCCAGGCTCCCGACAGCACGAGGGCCGCCCCCACCGGTTCGTTCCACGTGAGTGCCTCGCCCAGCACTGCAATGCCCAGGGCCGTGGACACCAGCGGGATGAGGTAGGTCACGGTTGACGCCGTCGTCGCCCCGGCCAGCGAGATCACGCGGTACATCAGGATGTACGCGAAGCCAGTGCCCAGAACCCCTAGGCCGAGCATCGCGAGCAGCGCGGGTGCTGGGATCGAGGTCGGGGCATCACCGAGTGGAACGACAACCACGGCAAGGGCGGCGGTCGCCACGAGCAGCTGCGATGCCGGGTACTGGACCGGGTGGTGCGCCGCGCCGCTGCCGACCAGATGCTTTCCCATGTACGTGACGGAGAACCCGTAGCAGGCGGTCGCCCCCAGACAGGCAGCCGTACCCAGAAGAAGTCCGCTGTCGAGGGTGTCCGTGAACGCGCCCCACGGACCCAGCACGACGACGACACCGACGAAACCCAGAGCCAGTCCCCCGACGACCGCACGCGTCGGGCGTACCCCCGGCACCAGCAGCAGGCCCATCAGCACCGCCCAGAGCGGTGTCGTCGCGTTCCAGATGCCCGCGAGGATGCTGGAGATCTGGGTCTGGGCCCAGGCGAACAACAGGAACGGAATCGCGCTGAACGTGAGCCCGACCAGGATCAGATGACGCCAGGTACGCCAGCCCCGCGGCAGGCCGATGCGGCGAATCGCGAGGAAGCCGAGCAGCACGGCGGCACCGAGTGTGACACGGCTGAAGGCCACTTGGGACGGCGTCAGTGCCTCGAGCCCGACCTCGATGAAGAGGAATGACGATCCCCACACCAGTGTCAGCAGGAGGTAGGGCGCGAGCCAGCCGCGTGTCGTCACCGCGTCATCGTGTCACTGATCGATCTCCCGCGGCTCGCGGCTTTCGGACAAGGCTTTCCGCTCCCGGGCGTGGCCTACTTCTCTCGGAATCGGTTGATGGCATCGATGTGCTGGGCCCTGAGCTCGGGATTGGTCACGCCCATCCCCTCCTCCTCGGCCAGGCAGAGGACACCGACCTTGCCCTGGTGCATGTTGCGATGCACCTCGAAGGCGGCCTGCCCAGTCTCTGTCAGCGGATACGCCTTTGACAGCGTCGGGTGTAGCTTTCCGCGCTGGATCAGCCGGTTCGCCTCCCACGCCTCGCGGTAGTTGGCGAAGTGGGATCCCACGATCCGTTTGAGGTTCATCCAGAAGTAGCGGTTGTCGTACTCGTGCATGTAGCCGGACGTCGAAGCGCAGGTGACGATCGTCCCGCCCTTGCGTGCGACGTAG
>JAHELE010000097.1 GCA_024644345.1 Actinomycetes bacterium
GCTGCCCGGTTGGTTGAACGGTGCGGAGGACACCTTCAACATCACGATCGGCGACGGCACGCACACCGATGTGGGTTCGGAGTTCAAGGACGCCGCGACCCATTGGGCACAGACTTCCTGGAAGTCGATCCTTGGCTTTGCAGGCAGTGCGTTTGGACTGGTCTTCCAGTTCTTCACCATCGCCATGTTCACCTTCTACTTCGCGGCCGACGCTCCGAAGATCCGCGACTCCCTGCTGCGCCGGCTATCCCCCCAGCGCCAGGTTCGCCTGGGGTGGGCCTGGGATACCGCCGTTGAGCAGACCGGTGGGTACTTCTACAGTCGTCTGTTGCTCATGCTGATCAACGGTGGGTTGTTCTTTGTGGCAATGATCATCGTGGGTGTGCCGTGGGTGGTTGCGCTTCCGATGTCGGTCTTCGAGGGTTTCGTCGCTGAGTTCATCCCGGCCGTTGGGACCTACATCGGTGCGGCGGTTCCGGTTCTAGTGACCCTCGGTCTTGTCGGGCTAGGGCCCGCCGTCGCCCTCATCGTGTGGACGGTGATCTATCAACAGGTAGAGAACTACTTCCTGAGTCCGAAGATCAGCTCCCGAACCATGGAACTCAACGGGGGAGTCGCTTTCGGCGCGGCACTTGCCGGCGGGGCGATCGGGGGCCCGATGGGTGCCTTCATGGCGCTACCTGTTGCAGCGTGGGTCACCTCGTTCATCGAACAGTTCAGTCATACCTACCCGCTGACCTACCGCTCAAAGCGCGACCACGGCACTGAAACCCCCGACTCATGACGGCGCTTGGACCCTTCAGGGTTGTCGACCTCACACGACCGCTGGACGACACCACCGTCCTGTGGCCCGGAACCGGGCCGATCACTGCCGAGACACTTGAGAGCATCGAGAAGGATGGCTCGTACGCCCGCAGGGTGACACTCGACGAACACAGTGGTACCCACTTCGACGCGCCGAGCCACTTCGCGTCGGGTGCGGGGCACGTTGCCGATGTTCCTGCCGACCAGCTTGTAAGGCCACTGCGGATCATCGACTTCACCGAGCAAACGCGCCTCGATCCCGACGCCGAGCTATCGGCCGATGAAGTGGAGGATCATGAGGCAGTGCACGGTTCAATTGCCGGGGGCTCTGTGGTGTTTCTCCGTACGGATCTGCAGTTCGAGCCGGGAAATGACGTCTTGCGGTTCCCCGGTTTTGGGGTGGCGGCAGCGCGGAAGCTTGTCGAGGAACGCGGCGTACTGGGTCTGGGGACTGACACGTTGGGGATTGATCCCGGTCGCGCGAGGGACTTCCCCGTGCATCGCGACGTCACACTGCCGCAAGGCGTCTGGCACGTCGAGAACCTGACGAACCTGGCAGAGGTCCCATCCATCGGTGCTCTGGCTGTGGTCGGCGTTCCACGAATCGTCGAGGCATCTGGGTTTCCGGCACGCGTATTCGCTCTCGTGCCGCAGAACTAGCGCTGCGATGGCTCAGGTCAGAGAGGTGAGATGTCGTTGGGCGTGTTTCCGCTGACCGCGGATTGGTCGTTGAGCACTATCGAGTCACATTGGTTGAATATTCCGCCACCGTCGACGTCGGCACTGTTTCCAGCGATCGTCGCATTGTTGTTGAGGGTGACGGTGCTGCCTGCTGAGCACACGATCCCGCCGCCGTTGTCGTGCGCGTAGTTTCCCGACACTGAAGAACTTCCATGCATAGTCAGTGTGCCGACGATTCCGCCGCCGTTGTTGGTCCGTACGTCTCTTCCGCTGGACGTGTTGTCGCACACTGTCGCCCATTCCCACATCGTCACAGTGCCGCCGATCCCACCGGCGCTGCCGTACTGAACGGTGTTGTCGCACACCCGTGAGTAGTCGTGCATGGTGACGTCACCAAGGATCCCGCCGGAGCTCCGACTCGTGTTGGACGTCACCGAGGAGTGGTCATGCATCGAGACGGATCCGCGAATACCGCCTGCACTGTGCTTAGTTGAGTTGGACGTCACCGAGGAGTGACCCCGAAGAACGACGAGGCGTCCGAAGATCCCTCCGCCTCCATCACGGGCTCCGTTCCCGCTGACGACAGAATGACCGGTCAGAAGCACCCGTCCGGTATCGAAGTCTTCACTGAGGTAGATGCCGCCCCCGAACCACAGGGCTGAATTGGCCGTCACCCGCGTCGCACCGCGCAGTGTCAGATCTGCGCCCTTCAGGTAGATCCCCCCGCCACCGTGGGGTCGTCGTCCACCTGTCACGGTGAGGTCACGCAGCACCAGTGTGGTGTCAGCGCCACCTGACACCTTGACCACGTAGCAATGCGCATCGCACCCGGTGACGGTGGGGTCGAGCGTGGGCCGCGGCCATGCTCTAGTGGACTTGCCGACGATGACGAGGTCCTTCTTGACGGTTACGTGACCCTGGCAGACGCCGCGCACCCGGATTCGGTCGCCGGAGCCGGCGCGATCGATAACTCGTTGGAGGTTCGACGTCGGACCGGCCCCGGACGTCAAGTTGATGACGGCGCACGAGAGATCGGAGGCTAACGCCTGCGATGCTGTATGGATCGGCGCGATCGATGCCCCGACCACCACCAGTGCGCCTAGGGCTGCTTGGGTCTTGGCCGGTAGTCGCATCGCCTGACCTCCTCGAGACCGACGTAATACCTATCGTGATCTTGGACGAGCCCCCAGCACGGCACCAGAGGCGCAAGGCCCAGTGGCGATGCCGTGGTGGTCAGTAGCATCCCGTTCATGGGCGTAGTGGTCGAACGACGACTGATCCAACAGTTCGCCGACGACGGCGTGGTGTGTGTCCGCAATGTGCTCACCGACCAAGAGGTGGCATCGGCGAAGGCGGCCATCGAAGAGGTGCAGGCTGAGCCGAGCACGCTGGCCCAGGTCGCTAGTGCCCCCAACGATCCAGGGCAGTTCTTCGAGGATTTCTGTCGCTGGTCAGAGGTCGGGGTCATCGAGCAGCTCGCCCGCCACTCCTCGGTTCCTGCGATCGCCGGCCAGCTCATGAGCACGCCGCGGGTGCGGCTCTACCACGACCATGTGCTGGTGAAAGAGGGCAAGACACGTCAGCGGACCCCGTGGCACCAGGACCAGCCGTACTACAACGTCGACGGCTGCGGTGTGAGCGCGTGGATCCCCGTCGATCCCGTTCCCGAGGCTGGATGCCTGGAGGTAGTCGCAGGCACGCAGCGGGGTCCGTGGTTGATGCCACGAACATTCCTCACCGGCGAAGCGAAGTGGTTCCCCGAAGGGGCCCTGCGGGAGATGCCCGACATCGAGGCTGACCGGGACGCGTTCTCGATTCGGAGATACGACCTGCAGCCAGGGGATGCGATCTTCTTCGACTTCCTCTCCGTGCACGGAGCGCCAGGTTTCCCATTCGACGGGCGTCGCCGCGTCCTGTCGTTGCGCTACCTGTCCGAGGAGGCGAGGCACGCGCCCCGCAGGTGGAGAACGTCCCCCCCATTTGAGGGGCTGGAAGATGAACTGGGCGAGGGGGTGCCGATGGAGCACCCGCTTTTTCCTGTTGTTTGGTCCCGATCCGAACACCGATAGGCCCGGCCTGCGGCCGCTCCCCTCGGCAGCCAGACTCGGTCGGAGATGGCAGCTACCGTTCCTGAGCGAAGGTGTCGAGTGGATTGGTACGAAATTCCCGGCCGATCATCCACCCGGAGGGGCCTGTGGGCCGATAGCGTCTGAGGAGCCCTCCCGAAGGAGACTGAAATGTCCGATATGACCCCGCCGCCCCCACCCCCTCCGCCACCGACACCCCCGCCGCCATCTGGCGGCGTGCCGGAGCCCACTCCCGACGGTGGCAAGCTCGACCCCACCGAGGCGATCAGCTACGGCTGGAATGGCCTGACCAAGAACCTTGGCCCGTTGGTCCTCATCGGGCTGGTTGTGGCCGCGGTCTGGTTCGGGATGTTCCTGGTGGGTCTGTTTGTCCTCGACAGCCTCCTCCTGCAGCTCACCTGGAACATCTTGGCCACGGTCGTCACCTTGATCGTGGCGATGGGCCTGATCCGTGCTGCCCTGGCCGTGGTTGACGGCCGAACACCAGAAGTCGGGATGCTCTTTCACACGGACAACTTCGTCCCCTACCTGGTGGCCTCGATTCTTGTCGGTCTCTCGGTGGGTGTGGGGTACGTCCTCTGCTTCATCCCAGGTGCGATCCTGGCTTTCTTGTTCGCCTTCTACGGATACGCGATCGTGGACGGTCGGGCCAGCGACGGCATCGAAGCAATGAAGATGTCATGGAACCTGGCGTCGGCCAATGTCGGGCAGCTCCTGCTGCTGTTCATCTTGGTCTTCCTCATCAACCTGGGTGGACTTGTGCTCTGCGGGGTCGGACTGTTGTTCACCTACCCGCTGACGGCCATCGCGATCGCGTACGCCTGGCGTCGCATCAGTGGTGGCGCGATCGCCCCACTCGCCTAGAAACGTCAAGAGCTTGGTACCGCGCCTACGCGCAGTACCAAGCTCTTGACGTTGGCGGCGGGCTACGTGATGGATGCCTGGTAGATGCTCTCGATCGACGCGTCGAGTGTGGCGTTGAACTCGTCGTCCGACTGCTGCGCGGACAGGCCTTCGGTCAGTGCGCGCGAGAAACTGGCGATCACCCCGTGGTTTGCCGTGAGTTTGGCGTTGGCGTCCTCGCGGGTGTAGCCGCCGGACAGCGCCACCACGCGAACGACGCGAGGATGCGCGACGACGTCGGCGTAGAAGTCAGCCGTGCTCGGAAGCGTCAGCTTGAGCATCACGCCCTGGTCATTCCCGAGGCTGTCGAGCTGTGCGGTGATCGACTCCTTCAGGAGCACCTCGGCCTCGGCCTTTTCGGGGCTGTGGATGTCGACCTCAGGCTCGATGATGGGGACGAGCCCGGCGGCCAGGATCTGGCGTCCGATCTCGAACTGCTGGTCGACGATGGTCGAAATGCCCGCGCGGTTGGCCAGCTTGATGACCGACCGCATCTTGGTGCCGAAGACCTGGTGCGACGAAGCCTTTCCCAGCAGTTCGTCCAGTCCTGGCATCGGCTTCATCAGCTGGACCCCGTCGGCCTCGTCGGCGAGTCCCTTGTCCACCTTCAGGAACGGGACAATATTCTTCTCGTTCCACAGGTACTCGGCCGACCCCATACCTTCGACCTGCCGATCCATGGTCATCTCGAACAGGATGGCGCCGAGCACCCGGCGGCCAGTGAATGCTGGACTCGTCATGATGCGGCTGCGCATCTGGTGCATGAGATCGAACATCTCGGCGTCGCTCGAGTACTCCGAGCCTTCGATGCCGTAGAGCTTCAACGCCTTCGGCGTGCTGCCGCCGCTCTGGTCGAGGGCGGCAATGAAGCCGGCCCCACTCTTCATCTGCTGCAGCATGTGGTCGTTCACCGTCGGCCTCCTGTGGTTCGGATCGCAAAGCAGTCGTCATCCTGTCAACGGGTCCACTCTATGGCGGGTGGTGTCCTGAGTGCAGCGGTCCCGATGTCAGCGCAGCGGGTTCAGGGGAAGCAGTTCGCGCACCACCCGGCCGGTGGCAAGGCTCTGGGCGGTCAGGCGCGCCGTCACCGGTCCGAGGACCATCCCCTCCATTGCATGCCCGCCGACGCACCAGACGCGCGGCGAGGTCGTGGATCCGGCGATCGGAAGGCCGTCGGTGGTGACCGGACGTGGGCCGACCCATTCGTCGGTACGGTCGTCGAGGTCGACCCCGGTGAGCATCGGACGCGCAGCCTCCACCATGGCCCTGACTCTGCGCGGGTCCAACGGCTCCTCTGGTCGACGGAACTCCATGGTGCCTGCTAGACGTAGCCGTCCGCGCATGGGAGTGCAGGCGAGATGCCGTTCAGGGAGGTAGACGGGGTCTTCCACGGGAACGCTGAGCGCCGCGTTGAAGCTGTACCCGCGTCCAGCTCGGATGCCGACGCGAACGCCGAAACGTCGTGCGAGGACGGCCATCCATGCACCGGTGCACAGCACGACGGAGTCGAAACGCCGCACCGTCGGCTGACCACTTCTCTCCACCAGGATGTCGACGGCGTTTCCGATGTCTCGCACCGCGCGAACAGCGGCGTCGACGACGATTGCTCCACCACGCTCGACGACTGACTCGGCCAGGGCTGGAACAAAGAGTGTCGGATCAACGAAGCGCTGACCGATGAGGCCGACTGCCCCCAGGACCCGGTCGGAAGCCACTGGGCTAGCCGCACGTGCCTGTGGCCCGTCCAGCAGCTCAAAGCCCACGCGGGCGCCGAACGTCTTCACGTGCTCCAAGTGTTGTGCGTACGAATCGCGCTCTGGGGTGCTGGTGAAGCAGGCCAGGTGGTAGCGCGAGCGCGTAGGCGCGACTGCGACGCCTCCTGCAACGAGCACGTCGTACGCGTCCAGCGCGCTGTTGCTGAGCGGTAACAGCGCCTGAAGGCCCCTCTGCCACTGGGCTTTGGTGCAGTGACGGGCAAAACGCAACAGGAATCGATAGAGCTCGGGGTCAGCGCGTAGGGGGACGGAGACTGCGGACGAAGCGAAGGGGCCGGGGAGCCCGGCTCGAAGCGAGTCGGGTGACGCGAGCGGACTGGCGTCACCCGCCATGAGCCACCCGGCGTTGCCCCACGACGCTCCTGCGGCTACTCGAGTGCGCTCTAGGACCGTTACGTCGATGCCATGTTCCTGCAGGAACCACGCGGTGGAAAGGCCGGCAACACCTGCCCCAACCACAGCTACATGAGTCACCGCGGCCACCCTCGCTCTGCTACGACCTCCGCGTTCACCGTACCGAGCCAGTCGTGTCGATGGTCGAACCGGTTCAGATCGGCACTGACGGCTATGGTCCCTCTGTGATCCGCCGCCCCACACGCCCGGAGGGCAAGGACGCAGCAGCGGGGCTCCTGCTCGGGCTCTCCAACATCCCGGGTGGCCTCGCCATGGGGGTGCTTGCCGGGGTCAGCCCGGTCTCGGGACTGTACGGCTACCTGTTCGGCACGCTGGCTGGCGCTCTCGCCACGAGTTCGGTCCTGATGTCGGTTCAAGGCACCGCTGCGCTGGCGGTTCTCGTATCCGATGTTCCCGGAGTGGACGCGTCCTCCTCCGGGATCACCACCCTGGTCACGCTCACCGTCATCACGGGTCTGATCATGCTGGCCGCGGGCTTGGCGCGCGCCGGGTCGGTTGTCCGCTTCGTGCCGAACGCGGTGGTCACCGGATTCGTCAACGCCGTTGCCGTCACGATCGTCCTGTCGCAGCTTGCTGAGTTGACCGGATATCGGTCGCCACAGGGAAATCGAGTAGGCCGCGCCCTGGATACCGCCGTCCAGGTATCTGGCTACGACTGGCCAACAGTGGTCGCTGCCGTCGTCACGATCGTTCTGATCTTCACCCTCGGACGGACGCGTCTGGGCGCTTTCGGGATGGTGGTGGCGATCGTGGCTGTCTCGGCAGTGATTGAGCTCGCCGGTGCAGATTCCATTCGACAGGTGAGTGACGTCGCCGAGATCCCCGCAGGCATCCCGGCACCCGGCCTACCCGACGTCTCTCTTGCTCTGGGTCTGCTGCTGCCGGCTCTCTCCCTGGCCTTCGTCGCCATGGTCCAAGGCGCTTCGATCAGCCAGTCGGTACCCAACCCCGATGGCGACTACCCGGATGTGTCGGGAGACTTCCGGGGCCAGGGGGCGGCGAACCTTGTTGCGGGAGTCTTCAAGGGCATGCCGGTTGGAGGCTCGATGTCGGCAACGGGTCTGCTCACTGCAGCCGGTGCACGGAGCCGGTGGGCAAATGTGGTGGCCGCTGTCGTGATGCTGCTGGTCGTCCTGTTCTTCTCGGGGGTCGCGAGCATGATCGCCATGCCGGCCCTGGCAGGGCTCTTGACGGTGGTGGGGATCCGGACGTTCCGCATCGACAACGTGGTGATGGTGTGGCGGACGGGGGCTACCCAGGCATCGGTCATGGCGGTGACCTTCGTGCTCACGATCGCTGCCCCGCTGCAGTTCGCTGTTCTCACCGGCGTGGGCATCTCGATCGCCCTGTTCGTTGTCAGACAGTCGAACAAGGTGATCGTGCACCGCTGGCTGCTGGAGCCTGGTGGTCCTTACCCAAAGGAGGTACCCCCTCCTGCGGAACTGGAATCCGGTGAGGTCGTGGTGCTCACGACCTACGGCAGCCTGTTTTTTGCATCCGCACCGATCTTCGAGGGGCAACTGCCGAAGGCGACAGCCAACTCGAGCGGTGCCGTGGTCGTCGTGCGGCTACGGGGCAAGGAGGATCTCGGCAGTACCTTCATCTCTGTCATCAGCCGATACCAACACTCACTCGCGTCAGCTGGTGCCCATCTGGTGCTGGCTGGGGTCAGCGAACGAGTTGGCCGCCAGCTAAGAGACACCGGAGTGCTGGAGCAGCTGGGCGATGAGAACGTGTTCCAGGCGACCGATTCTGTTGGGGAGTCGCTCAGTCTTGCCCTGGTCCGGGCCGAAACCCTTCGGGAGTCGGCCGACGGCGTCGATACGGCGAACTAGTCCTGGCGCTTACTGACGATCGTGGCAATGGCCGCCGCGATGACGGCCACTCCGACCGCGATCAGAATCCCCTTCATCATCCCGTGGCTCGTTGCTTCGTCGAGCTCAGCCAGGTCGGGAGTCTCGATGACCTCGAGGACTTCGGTGGTTGTCGCATTCTTGCTCATGGGTACCCACTCTCCTTTAGCGGTCGTCTCCACCCTATGCGGCGATCGGGAACCCGCCAGAGCCTTACGGCATAGCCTTTCGGCTGCAGGCCTGTTGGCTAGGAATCACCCGGAAAGGGTGATCAAGGGTGTGGGGGCGGTCACTAGGCTAAGGAAACCGCGACGCACATCCGATGGAAGAGGCCGCCATGCTCCATGAACGTCACCGATACCGCGACAAGAGTGCCGACGAGATCTTCGCCTCGTCCGATGTGGCTGTGGTGCTGCCGAAGTACATCATGCCGGAGAAGGAGCAGGATCCGCGTCACGCTTATCAGATGGTAGTTGACGAGCTGATGCTCGATGGCAACTCGCGGCAGAACCTGGCGACCTTCTGTCAGACATGGCTCGAGCCCGAAGTCCACGCGTTGATGGATCTGACGATCGACAAGAACATGGTCGACAAGGACGAGTATCCGCAGACCGCCGAGCTCGAGGAACGGTGTGTCCATATGCTGGCCGGACTCTGGAACTCGCCGGCCACGGACAACTCGATGGGCACGTCTACGACCGGCTCGAGTGAAGCGGCGATGCTGGGTGGGATGGCTCTTCTTCGCAACTGGCGGGCGCGCCAGGAGGCCGCAGGTCGGCCCGTCGACCGACCAAACATCATCACCGGCCCTGTCCAGATCTGCTGGCA
>JAHELE010000203.1 GCA_024644345.1 Actinomycetes bacterium
CTCTTCGGGAAGATCAAGGCCATTGCGCGCGACGTAGGCGTCAGCCTCATCGAGCAGCGACAGGTAGGTGGCGTCGCCCTGTGCGATGTTGTCGGCCAGGTCGTGCGCGAACCGCATTGTGCCGCCCTCATACGAGTTCGTCCGTCCGACGAGCACCATGCCGCGCGCCGCGAGGTCGCGGAAGTCGACGGTGTGGCCACCCCGTGCCCCGCTGACCGCGATCGTGACGTGCTCCTTGCCCTGGGGAGGGGTCTCCTCGTCCCACTTTCCGAGCACGCCGAGCCACCAGACGAAGTCTCGCCCGCGGTACCTCCGCGGTGGTCGGTCGTGCGGACCGACCGAGAGGTAGACCCTCCGCCCGGCGCGCAAGAGCTCGTCGGCGATCTGCACCCCCGACGATCCGGCCCCCACGATGAGGACTGCACCCTCGGGCAGCTGATCGGGGTTGCGGTAGGCGCTGGAGTGGATCTGCCGGATCCCGGCATCGTCAGGAACGATCGCCGGGACGATCGGACGCTGGAACGGCCCGGTCGCGGCAACGACGAAGCGGGCTTCGATCGTGCCGTCCGACGTCTCGGCACGGAAACCGGCCCGGCCGGTGTTCCTCCGCACTGAGGTCACCTCGACCCCGCATCGAACCGGGGCAGCGATCTTCTCCGCGTAGCGGACCAGATAGTCCGCGACCTGCTCCTTGGAGGCGAAGTCATCGGGCCCGAGGTCGGCGAACTCAAGGCCCGGGAAACGGTCGTGCCACGTTGGCCCGTTCGCCACGAGGGAGTCCCACCGCTGCGACCGCCAGCGTTCGGCGATGCGACTCCGCTCCACGACCAGGTGCGAGACGCCACATCGACTCAGGTGCTCGCTCATCGCCAGGCCCGCTTGGCCGCCGCCGACGACAAGCGCCTCCACCTCTTCGTTCGCCATCTCACGGCTCCAATGGATGCATGAGTACTGCCCGACCCGGGCTCGGGCCGCGTCTGCTTCCCTGCTCTTTGGCATCCTCGCCGGTGGCAATGCCTCTGTCCAACAGATGTTCTCGACTCTTTGGTTCGGCAAACCCGATACAACGGTGGTGACGACCCGACGTGCGCAGAATCCGAACCCGCTGCGCGGCTAGGAGCCCTTCACCCAGCAGAGACAGAACGGATGCCCTGCCGGGTCCGCATAGACCTGGAAGCTGTCGTCGATCGCGCCTTCATCGACCGGCTTCAAGAGGATCGCGCCGAGCTCGGTGACCTGCACATGCGACTCCTCCCAGTCGTCCACCCAGAGATCGAGGTGGATCTGCTGCTCCCCACCTTCGGGCCAGTCAGGCGCCACGTGGTCGGGCGCGAGCTGGACGCCCACCCGTGGTTCGCCGTCAACGATCACCATGTGCCAGTCGTCTTCACGGTCGACTGTTCCCTCGAGAACGCTGGCCCAGAAGCTGCTCTCGGCCTCGAGGTCGACCGCATCGAACACCACGACTTGATGCTTGATCCTCATGACGTCATTCTTCCACGGTGCCGTCGAACTCCTTTGCCGACGCGGTGGGCGCAGCGATCCGTGACGCCGCTGAGACCGCCGTGCTCCCGCGCTTCCGCGCGCTCGAGGCCACTGCGATGAGCGAGAAGTCACCCGGCGACTGGGTAACCGACGCCGACCACGAGTGCGAGGAGCTGCTCACGGCAGCTCTCGGTGCCATCGATCCAGGTGTCCCCATCATCGGCGAGGAGGCGGCGGCATCCGACGCCTCGCTGCTCCGAGACGCGAACCAGCACGACCGGGTATGGGTGCTCGACCCGGTGGATGGCACCAAGTCGTTCATCGACGGAAGCCCCGACTTCGCGACGATGGTGGCGCTCATCGAGGGCGGCGTGACCACGGCGGCCTGGATCTGGCAGCCCGTCCACGGTCAGATGTTCGCCGCCGATCGGGCGATCTCAGCCACCCGCAACGGGGCCACACTCCCCGCTCTCGGCGACCCCGGCCCTCCTGAGAACTGGCGGGGTCTGCTGCGCACGCACACGATGCCTGCGGCCACGCGTGATGCCGCAGATGGTGGGCTTCGTGGCGCCGGCCTGCACCACACGCCCGTCGCCGCGGCTGGTGTCGCCTACCCGATGGCCGCCACGGGCGCGCTCGACTACGCCCTCTACTGGCGTACCCTCCCGTGGGACCACGCCCCGGGCGCCCTGCTGGCCCAAGCTGCCGGGCTCACCGTCCGCCGGCTCGACGGGACGCCCTACCGGCCGCTCGATGGCCGCTTGGGCCTGCTCACGGCCGCCACTCCACACGTCTGGGACGTGGTCCGGGGTGCGCTGCCGCAGAGTCTTGAAAACTAACCAGCCAGAAGACTCAAGGTTCCATCGAGGGTTGCCGAACTACACCAGTGTGATTACCCCCTCAGGGACCGCAGGAGCCTGGTCGCTGCTCCGCGCCGGTGTCCCCCTCAGCCTGCTGTGCGACCTCGCAGAACCCGACGGCCCGCCGTCCCGCGCCATCTACACCGCCGAGTCCGTGGCACACGACATCGACCTCACCCACCCAGCCGGCCGATTGA
>JAHELE010000014.1 GCA_024644345.1 Actinomycetes bacterium
CCCGGCCAGCGCGACCAGCGCCCGCATCAGCCCGACACGTGAGTCCACTGCGGGAAGTGCGTGCCAGAGGGGGCGCACCACCCAGGCGTAGACGAGCCCGCCCAGGGCGCCCGCGCAGGCGGCAGTGAGCAAAGCGGCCCCGGGGCCGGAGACCGCGACCAGCACGCCGACCAACGCAGGCCCGGCGATGAAGACCAACTCCTGCCAGGTGGCGTCCAGCGTGTACAGGGAGTCGAGATCGCTCTGGTCTTGAGCCAGCTGCGGCCACAGGGTGCGTGAGATCGGTGAGGTGGGAGCCGACAGCAGACCGCCCAAGGTGGCCAGAAGCACCAGCTCGCCCTCAGACCCGCCCGCACCAGAGGCCAGAACCACCAGCACCGTGCCCTGCCCGAGCGCCGTCGCGGCCTCGACGCGATGGGCGCGCCCGCGCCCGGCGAACCCGCCCCACAACGGCTGGCTGACTGCTGAGCCGATCGCCCAGGCGCCACCGGCCAGTCCCGCGGCGGCGATGGACCCGGTGCGCTCCTGGGCGAGCAGCACTACCGCGAGCGGGGCGAGCCCCTGAGGCATCCGGGCGATGATCGACAGCACCAGGACCAACCGGCTCGTCCGGCGTCCGGTCCGGGCCTGCGGGGACGGTGGAGGGGTCACGCCGGTAACGTAGCCGGGACCCGGTTTTGACCGCCTGCCCAGGGCACGGGTAACCTGGACCGCTGGTGCGCCTGGTATCTGAGCGCCCCGACCCAACTCGACTCACGAAGGTTCCGCCCGTGCGCACGTACAGCCCCAAGCCTGGCGACGTCCAGCGTCAGTGGTACGTCATCGACGCCGAGGATGTCGTCCTCGGACGCCTCGCCTCGCAGGTCGCCCAGCTGCTGCGCGGCAAGCACAAGGCCGTCTTCGCGCCACATGTGGATACCGGCGACTTCGTGGTCGTGATCAACGCCGACAAGATCGCCCTCACCGGCGCCAAGCGTGAGCAGAAGCTGGCGTACCACCACTCCGGCTATCCGGGCGGCCTCCGGGCCACCGGTTACGACGAGCTGCTCTCCAAGAACCCCCGCAGGGCCGTTGAGAAGGCGGTGTGGGGCATGCTTCCGAAGAACCGCATTGCGCGGCAGCAGCTCAAGAAGCTCAAGGTCTACGCCGGCAGTGAGCACCCCCACCAGGCACAGCAGCCTGTGTCGTTCGAGATCACACAGGTCGCGCAGTAGCGCAGCCGGGACCACAGAAGGTATCGAGAGGACCATGTCCGACGTGACCGTCAGCACCGAGACCGCCCCCGAGGCGGCCGCCGTCTCCGACGAGGCACCCACCGCCTCAGACGAGGCAACCACGCCCACCGGCAACTTCACTAGCGAGACCGCAGTGGCCGTTGCCCCTCGCGAGATCTCCGACGCACCTGGCGCGGCCACCGGCCGACGCAAGGAGGCCATCGCTCGAGTCCGCATCACCCCCGGCACGGGCAAGTGCACGGTGAACGGCAAGGCACTCGACGACTTCTTCCCGAACAAGGTGCACCAGCAGGTCGTCAACGATCCGTTCCGCGTCCTCCAGGTCGAGGGCCGCTACGACGTGATCGCCCGCGTTCACGGTGGCGGGGTCTCAGGTCAGGCCGGCGCCATCCGACTTGGCATCTCGCGAGCGCTCAGCGAGATCGACACCGAGGGCAACCGGCCACCGTTGAAGAAGGCCGGCTACCTCACCCGAGACCCGCGTGCCAAGGAACGGCGCAAGGCTGGTCTGAAGAAGGCACGCAAGGCTCCGCAGTACAGCAAGCGCTGACGCGCACTGCCGCGTTTACTTCGCTGCGCCCCGTCGGCCTCACGGCTTGCGGGGCGCGCGCATGAGGAGGAGCAGTGACCCGGCTGTTCGGAACTGACGGTGTTCGTGGGCTTGCCAACCGCGATCTCACGGCCGAGCTCGCTGTCGACCTCAGCGTGGCGGCCGCACACGTCCTCGGTGAGACCGGTGCCTTCGAAGGGCATCGACCGGTGGCAGTCGTCGGCCGTGACCCTCGCGCCTCCGGCGAGTTCCTCGAGGCCGCCGTCGTCGCCGGGTTGGCCAGCGCAGGTGTCGACGTCCGCAAGGTTGGGGTTCTGCCCACGCCTGGGGTGGCCTACCTGACCGCCGCACGGTCCGCCGATCTCGGTGTGATGCTGTCAGCGTCTCACAACGCGATGCCCGACAACGGCATCAAGTTCTTTGCGCGGGGTGGCCACAAGCTGGGCGACGCAATTGAGGACGCCGTCGAGTCGCGTTTGGGCGAGCCGTGGGACCGTCCGACCGGATCGGGTGTTGGACGCGTCACCGACGACATGGAGGGCGCGCTCGACTACACCGCCCATCTTCTGTCGACTTTGGGTGGGCAGAACCTCGACGGAATCACGATTGTCGTCGACTGCGCCAATGGAGCAGCTTCGCTGGTGGCGGCAGATGCCTTCGCCCGAGCGGCTGCTGACGTGATCACGATCCACGATGCGCCGGATGGCCTCAACATCAACGAAGGCTGTGGTTCGACGCACCTGCAGTCGCTGCAGGAGTCGGTCGTCGAACATGGTGCCGACCTCGGTGTGGCTCTTGACGGTGACGCGGACCGGTGCTTGGCGGTGGATGCCACAGGCGATCTGGTCGATGGCGACCAGATCCTGGCCATCCTGACCTTGGCAATGCGCGACGCGGGGCGCCTGGCCCACAACAGTGTGGTGTCCACAGTCATGTCGAACCTGGGATTCCGGCAAGCGATGCAGCGACAAGGTGTCGCGGTCGTCGCTACAGCAGTTGGCGACAGGTACGTGCTCGAGGCAATGCGGTCGTTTGGCTACACGCTGGGCGGTGAGCAGTCCGGGCACCTGATCATGTCCGAACACGCCACGACAGGTGATGGTCTACTGACGGCTCTGCATCTAGGTGCGAAACTCGCGGCGTCCGGCCGATCCTTAGCTGATCTCGCATCGGTCATGCAGCGCTTTCCGCAAGTACTCGTGAACGTTCCGGACGTCGACAAACTGAGAGTCGACGCCCCGGCAATCGCCGCTGCAGTCGCGGAGGAAGAGCGAGCGCTCGGCGACGATGGGCGTGTGCTGCTGCGTCCCAGCGGAACAGAGCCGCTGGTGCGTGTGATGGTCGAGGCCGACTCGGCCGAGCGGGCTCAAGAGGTGGCCGACCGGCTCGCCACCGTCGTCCGCGAGACCATCGGGTGAGCCGGTTGGTCACACCGGTGAACGGGCTCTGCCTCCCCTCTTCAGAACGTAGGGTGTAAGCCATGTGCGGAATCGTGGGGTACGTCGGACAGCAGAACGCTGTCGATGTCGTCATCGAAGGTCTTCGACGTCTGGAGTACCGCGGGTACGACAGCGCCGGCGTGGCGGTGGTCGTGGCAGACGAGGTGCAGGTGCGTCGACGCGCCGGCAAGCTGTCTAACCTCGAGAAACTGCTCGCCGAGCAACCCTTGCCTCCGGCGACCTTCGGCATGGGGCACACCCGCTGGGCGACGCACGGCGCACCGAACGATCGCAACGCGCACCCGCACCTCGATGGGGCGGCCAAGGTCGCAGTGGTGCATAACGGGATCATCGAGAACTTCGCGGCCCTGCGGGCATCGCTTGAGGAAAGCGGCGTGACACTCGCGTCAGACACCGATACCGAAGTGGTGTCGCACCTGCTGGCGCGACACTTCGATGGAGACCTTGCTGACGCCATGCGAGCCGTCTGCCGTGAACTCGAGGGTGCGTTCACCTTGGTGGCAGTGCATGCCGACCAGCCAGACGTCGTCGTGGGTGCTCGCCGAAACTCGCCCTTGGTGGTCGGCCGTGGTGATGGCGAGAACTTCCTTGGCAGCGATGTCGCAGCATTCATTGCGCATACGCGGCACGCCGTCGAGCTCGGGCAGGATCAGGTCGTGGAACTACGCGCCGATCGAGTCGAGGTGACGACGTTCGACGGAGAGCCGGCGGAGGTCCGTGAGTACGACGTCGACTGGGATGCCTCCGCCGCTGAGAAGGGCGGCTACGACTACTTCATGCTCAAAGAGATCCACGAGCAGCCGAAGGCCGTCGCCGACACCTTGCTGGGTCGGGTCGACGACGAGGGTCGTCTGCAGCTCGATGAGATGCGGCTGTCCGACCAAGACCTTCGCGACATCGACAAGGTCGTCGTCATCGGGTGCGGTACCTCCTACAACTCGGGTCTGATCGCGAAGTATTCGATCGAGCACTGGACCCGCATTCCGGTCGAGGTCGAGGTGGCGTCCGAGTTCCGCTACCGCGACCCGATCCTCGGACGGCGCACGCTCGTCATCGCCATTTCACAGTCGGGCGAGACGATGGACACCCTGATGGCGATTCGCCACGCACGTGAGCAGGGCTCGCGTGTTCTGGCCATCTGCAACGTCAACGGGTCCACCATTCCCCGCGAGTCCGACGCGGTCGTCTACACCTACGCCGGCCCGGAGATCGCTGTCGCCTCGACAAAGGCGTTCTTGACTCAAGTTGTCGCCTGCCACCTGGTGGCGCTCTATCTGGCCCAGGTGCGCGGCATGAAGTGGGGCGATGAGATTGCTCGGCATGTCCGCGAGCTGGCGGACATGCCAGCGGCGGTTGATCGCGTGCTCGATACCGTCGAACCGGTTCGCGCGCTGGCCCGAGAATTGGCCGCAGCGAAGGCGGTTCTCTTCCTTGGCCGTCACGTCGGATTCCCCGTGGCGCTCGAGGGTGCGCTGAAGCTCAAAGAGCTGGCCTACATGCACGCCGAGGGCTTTCCCGCAGGGGAACTCAAGCACGGCCCCATCGCCCTCATCGAGGAAGGGCTGCCGGTCGTCGTCGTCGTGCCGCCGCTCAGCCGCAAGGTGCTGCACGACAAGATCGTCAGCAACATCCAAGAGATCCGGGCAAGGGGTGCGCGCACGATCGTGATCGCCGAGGAGGGCGACGACACCGTCGCGCCCTACGCGGACACCCTGATACCGGTTCCTGCGGTCCCGACGCTGCTCCAGCCGGTCGTCGCCACCGTCCCGCTGCAGGTGTTTGCCTGTGAGTTGGCCAGCGCCAAGGGATACGACGTCGACCAGCCACGAAACCTGGCAAAGTCCGTCACGGTGGAGTAGGAAGCCACCGGGCCAGCTCGACCGGCCTCGTCGAATCAGCTGGGTGAGTTGAATGCCGCGCGCCGCCGTCCAGTGAAAGACTGGGGCCGTGATCGTCGGAATAGGCATAGACGTGGTAGATGTCGAGCGGTTTGGCCAGACGCTGGATCGCACACCAGCCCTACGGGCACGTCTGTTCACGCCCGACGAGCGAACTCTTCCGCTGGCCTCACTCGCCGCACGCTTTGCGGCCAAGGAAGCCCTGGCGAAGGCTCTGGGTGCTCCCGCCGGGCTGCAGTGGCACGACTGCGAAGTGGTGAAGGACGCCGATGGGCGTCCGGTCTTCGAACTGCACGGAACGGTGCGGGCCCGAGCGATCGCGTTGCGGGCGCGCACGATCCATCTGTCCCTCAGCCACGACGCGGGGATCGCATCCGCGATGGTGGTGGCTGAGGCCGATTCGTCGTGAGGGGTTGTCATGCATTCGGTGCACACGGTTGCTGAGGTGCGTGCGGCCGAAGAGGCCGTCCTCTCCCGCACCGCTGACGACGACTTGATGCTGCGGGCGTCCAGCGGTTTGGCCCGCACCTGTGCCCAGATGCTCTCGCTGCACCGTGACGGTGTCTACGGCGCTCGCGTCGTCCTGCTGTGCGGCACCGGCAACAACGGCGGGGATGCCCTGCACGCGGGAGCGGCTTTGGCGGCGCGGGGTGCCCAGGTTCTGGTGGTTCCGACCGGATCGCGCCTGCACGAATCCGGCTCCAGGGCGTTGCTCCGCGCAGGTGGGCACATGATCGAGATCGCCGAGGCGGCGACCGCCGTCGCTGACGCCGATCTGGTAATTGATGGGATCGTCGGGATTGGCGGGTCAGGGGCGCTGCGCGGACCCGCTGCTGCGCTAGCCGAAGCAGCCATGATGAGTGACGCGTTGGTGGTGGCGGTCGACCTACCCTCAGGTGTCGATGCCGACACCGGTGCTGCCGACGACGGGGCAGTGTGGGCCGACGTGACCGTCACCTTCGGTCTGACGAAGCCAGGCCTGCTGCTGGCACCCGGCTCGATGCACGCCGGTCTCCTCGAGCTGGTCGATATAGGGCTGGGGGACGATGCTGCGGTTCCGTCCATCACCTGTCTGGATGCGCCAGACGTTTCAGCGATTGTTCCGAGGCCCGGTCCTCTTGACCACAAGTACACCGTCGGGGTCACCGGTATCGCAGCCGGCTCGCAGCAGTATCCGGGGGCCGGGGTGCTGGCCGTTGCCGGGGCGCTGCACACCAAAGCCGGGCTCGTTCGCTACGTCGGAGGTGCGGCTTCGAACGTCGTGAGTGCCTGGCCCTCGGCGATTGTCTCCACCGGCCGGATCGACGACGCCGGACGGGTCCATGCGTGGGGCGTCGGACCGGGAATTGGCGTTGACGGCAGCGCCCGCACGTTCCTGGCCGACGCCCTCGCGAGCGCCTTACCCGTCGTCGTAGATGCTGATGGACTCACTCTTCTGGCTCGCGAGCCAGAGCTTCTGCAGGGCCGGTCCGCCCCCACCGTCGTGACGCCGCACGCCGGGGAGTTCGCCCGGTTGGCTCCTGATCTCGATCTTGCGGCTGACCCGATCGCTGCGACGCGCTCGCTCGCAGCACGGCTGCAGTGCACCGTTCTCGCCAAGGGAGCGACGACCGTGGTGGCCGACGTGGATGGCCAGGTGCGGCTCAACCTCACGGGTACCCCTTGGCTGGCTGCTGGAGGTACGGGGGACGTCCTGACCGGAATGGTGGCTTCCCTGTTGGCTGCCGGAGTGCCGGCGCTCGATGCCGCGTCGGGGGCTGCCTTCCTGCACGGGCTTGCCGGTCGGCTGGCGTCCGACGGGGGCCCGACCAACGCGGCCGATGTCGCCGGTGCGATCCCGAAGGCAATCCGCGCCGTCTCGGGTCCTTGACAGGGCGAGAGCTGTCGCGGTGGGAGGATGACGTGGTGTCTGCTTCCGCGCGCGAGCTGATCGTCGACCTTGACGCCATCTCGGCCAACACCGCAGTGTTGGCCGGGTGCGCGCCGTCGTCCGCACTGATGGCCGTGGTCAAGGCCGATGCCTACGGACACGGCTTGGTGCCCGCGGCACGGGCAGCAAAGGCGGGGGGAGCCGGGTGGTTGGGGGTCGCGCTGCTCGACGAGGCGCTCGCTCTCAGGGAAGCAGGCATCGATGGACCGGTCCTGGCGTGGCTGCTCGCAACGGATGAGCCATGGGCGGATGCCCTGGACGCCGACATCGACCTGTCCGTCTCGGCCCTCTGGTTGCTCGAGTCCATTGCCGCGGCCGCGGTGGCCGCGGGCCGTACGGCACGCATCCACCTGAAGGTCGACTCTGGCCTGGGTAGATCGGGCTCCGCTCTGGGCGATTGGCCCGAGCTGGTCGGTGCCGCCCGCCGGGCCGAGCTCGATGGAACCGTTCGAGTCGTAGGGGTGTGGTCGCACTTCGCCTATGCCGACGCCCCCGGACACCCCACGATCGACCGCCAGCTCACCGTCTTCGGCGAGGCGGTCGAGATCGCCGAACGAGGCGGCCTGAACCCGGACGTCCGCCATCTGGCCAACTCCGCAGCAACCCTGACCCGCCCTGACACCCATTTCGACTTGACTCGCCCAGGGCTGGCTGTCTACGGGTTGTCTCCGCTGCCGGGCTCCTCACCGGCGTCTCTTGGTCTGCTCCCCGCGATGTCTCTGCAGGCGCGACTGTCTCTCGTCAAGCGCGTACTGGCTGGACAGGGCGTGTCCTACATGCACCGGTACGTCACCGATCGAGAGACAACGCTGGGCCTGGTGCCACTCGGCTACGCCGACGGTGTTCCGCGACATGCGACGAACGTGGGCCCGGTGCTCGTCGGCGGGCGCCGCCAGACGATCGCCGGGGTGGTGTGTATGGACCAGTTCGTTCTCGACCTCGGCGACGACCCGGCGTCCGTCGGAGACCTCGTCGTGCTCTTCGGGTCGGGCTCCACCGGAGAACCGACCGCCCAGGAATGGGCCGACGCCGTGGGCACGATCTCGTACGAGATCGTCACCCGCATGGGTCCCCGGGTTCGTCGGCGCTACGTCGGGGGTGCGCGGTGAACCCCGCCCACCGAGCAGGTCTGGCGGGCGCAGCCATCGTGGCGGCCGCCGTGGGCGCTGCCGCCGGACTCGCGGCGGAACGAGTCGTCGTCGGGCGCCCGCTGAGGCGTGGCGAGACGCCAGGCGGACGTCTGGGACTGGGTCAGCTTCGGGGGACGCCACAGGTCGTGCGGCTCGACGATGGCGTCGAACTGCACGTCGAGATCGACGAGGCACACGCATCGGCCCCGTGGCGCAACCTCACTGTGGTGTTCGTCCACGGGTACGCGCTCAACCAGGACTGTTTCCACTACCAGCGCTTGGCTCTCAGAGGCACGGCTCGTCTCGTCTTCTATGACCAACGCTCACATGGGCGCTCAGGGCGTGGGTCGACCGAGTCGTGCACCATGGAACAGACTGCGGACGATCTGACGGCCGTGCTCGATGCCGTCGTCCCCTCAGGACCGGTGGTGCTCGTTGGGCACTCGATGGGCGGCATGACGATCCTTGAGCTGGCCAACCGCGATCCAGAGCTCTTCGGCGAGCGCGTTGCCGGCGTCGCGTTGCTCTCCACCTCAGCTGGCGAGATGTCTGACGTGACCTGGGGGCTGCCCGGATTTGCTGCTCGAAGCCTGCGACTGCTGGCACCGTCGGTTATTCAGCTGGGACGCCGCACCACCCAGTTGCTGGAGCGCGGGAGGCAGTTCAGCAGCGACCTGGCAGTCATGGTCACGAAGGTGTACGCCTTCGCCGACGAGGTGCCGGTCGAGCTGGTGGACTTCAGCCTCGAGATGATCAATGCCACCCCCCTCGACGTACTGGCCGACTTCTACCCGGCACTGAGTGACCACGACGCCTTTGAGGCGCTCGACGTGCTGAACGGGACCGAGACACTGGTGTTGGTGGGCGCCCAGGACCTGTTGACCCCCGCAGCACACAGTCGTCTGCTCGTCCAGGGAATCCCAGGTGCTGAGCTGGAGGTGCTTGATCCGGGAGGTCACCTGGTGATGCTCGAGCGCCCGGACGACGTCAATTCCCACCTGATCGACCTGTTGGAGCGGGTCGCCAGGGGCTTGGACGAGTGAGCGGGCAAGTACCGGTGCTGGTGCGCGACGCCGATGCCATGCGAGCCCTCGGCGAGCACGTTGCAGCCCGGTGCCGAGCCGGTGATGTCATCGTGCTGAGTGGTCCTCTGGGTGCCGGTAAGACCACTTTCACCCAGGGGGTAGCCGCTGGGCTATGCGTGTCGGGATCCGTGACGTCTCCGACCTTTGTCATCTCGCGGGTGCACCGGTCATTGGTCGGAGGCCCCGACCTCGTTCACGTTGACGCATACCGCCTAGCCGGATTGAGCGAGCTCGACGATCTCGATCTCGACGCGTCGCTGGAGGAGTCGGTGACCGTTGTCGAGTGGGGCTCGGACCTGGCCGAACACCTTGGACCCCATCCGGTGCGGGTGACGATCGATCGAGACCTTGCATCGGCCGATGAGGGCGCGGCGGAGGACCGTCGCGTCACCGTCACCTGGCCGGACCGACGTCCATGACCATTCCGTCGACGTCGTCATAGAGACGCACGGTGACGCGGCACCCGTAGCTGTGGGTAGGGTCGCCGGGTGTTGTTGTTGGGGTTCGACACTGCCACCGCTGTGACCAGTGTCGGGCTGATGCGGTCCGATCCCGGCGACGCCGACCACTCGCTCGGTGAACGCTGCCACCGCGACCCTCGGAGGCACGGTGAGGTGCTGCCGGTGTTCATCGACGAGGTGCTGCGCACGGCCGGGGTCGCGCCGGACGACCTCGATGCCGTCGCGGTAGGTATCGGCCCTGGCGCCTTCACGGGTCTGCGCGTGGGCCTGGCGACGGCTCAGGCGCTGGGTGTGGCGCTCAGCATTCCGGTATACGGCGTCTGCACGCTCGATGTCCTCGCACATGCGACAGGTCGGACCGCCCCCTTCGCGGTGGTGACCGATGCCCGCCGTCGTGAGTACTTCTGGGCGACCTACTCTCGGTTCGACAGCCGCACGGGCGAGCCCGCGGTCGGTCCTGCATCGGCGGCCACGGAGGCCCTGCAGAACCTCCCGGTGCTCAGCCCTCCTGGGACGCCGGCACTCGATGGCCTCGAGCCCGGCCTGTGTGGCGATCCCAGTGGTCTTGAGCTGTGTCGGCTGGTGCTCTTGCGGTTGGCAGCGGGAACGGCGCTGGCTCACCCCGTTCCGCTCTACCTGCGTTTGCCTGACGTCATGCCGGCCGCTCCGCCGAAGTCGGTGCTGTCGTGAACGTGGTGACCCCCACGGACGTGCGGCCGATGAGGTGGTGGGACATCGCGCGAGTTCACGCCGTTGAGGTCGGGGCTTTCCCCGGCACTGCGTGGTCGGTCGAGACGTTCTGGTCCGAGCTCGCCCGCGTCCCTGAGACGCGTGCCTACGTCGTGGCCCACAGTGGCGACCGAGTCGCCGGGTACGCGGGGCTGATGGCCATCGGCCCGGACGCAGACGTCCAGACGATTGCCGTGGCACCCGCGTTCCGTCGTTGTGGTCTGGGAAGCCGCCTGCTCGACGACCTGCTCCTCGAGGCAGCTCGTCGAGGGTGCTCACGCGTCACCCTCGAGGTAGCGGCGTCCAACGAGGACGCCCAGCGTC
This sequence comes from Actinomycetes bacterium, assembly GCA_024644345.1. Lineage (GTDB taxonomy): Bacteria > Actinomycetota > Actinomycetes > JAHEKZ01 > JAHEKZ01 > JAHEKZ01. The sequence goes on from JAHELE010000014.1 coordinate 10,803, forward strand.
TCTACCGACGTCGGGGCTTCTCGGTGTTGAGCCGTCGCTCTGGCTACTACGGCCCTGGTGCGGACGCCCTGATCATGCGTCTTCGACTCTCCCATGACGGTGAAGCAGCGGAGGTGCTGCGATGAGCGACGATGCGCTTGTCCTGGGCATCGAGACGTCCTGCGACGAGACCGGCGTCGGCGTGGTGCGCGGGTCGACACTGCTCGCCGACGCGGTCGCGAGCAGTGTCGACGAGCAGGCGAGATTCGGGGGTGTCGTCCCTGAGGTGGCAAGCCGAGCGCATCTTGAAGCGATGTCGGCGACCGTCAACCGCGCCTTGCGGGATGCCGGCATCACGCTCGCTGACTGCGATGCCATTGCGGTCACGGCCGGGCCCGGCCTCGTCGGGGCCCTGCTCGTCGGCACCGCAACCGCCCAAGCACTGGCGCTGGCGGTCAACAAGCCGCTGTACGGCGTCAACCACCTGGCTGCGCACGTGGCTGTGGATCGCCTCGAGCACGGTCCGCTGCCGCAGCCGGCCGTCGCGTTGCTGGTCAGCGGAGGCCACTCGTCCCTGCTCCAGGTCGACGACGTCACCTCGGCCGTGACGCCCCTGGGAGCAACGATCGATGACGCCGCCGGAGAGGCGTTCGACAAGGTGGGACGACTCCTCGGCCTGCCCTTCCCTGGTGGCCCCCACATCGACCGGCTGTCCGTCGAGGGAAATCCTGGTGCCATCGACTTCCCGCGGGGGCTGACCGGCCAAAGGGACAGGGAGCATCACCGGTTCGACTTCTCCTTCTCCGGGCTCAAGACCGCGGTCGCTCGCCACGTCGAGCTGCGACAGCGCGAGGGTGAACCAGTGGTGATCTCCGATGTTGCGGCCTCGTTCCAGGAGGCCGTGGTGGACGTGCTCAGCCGGAAGGCGGTCGAGGCCTGTCGCGCACAGGGAATCGATCACCTGCTGCTGGGTGGGGGCGTTGCGGCGAACTCTCGGCTTCGAGCGGTCCTCGAGCAGCGGTGTGGCGCCGCCGGCATCGCTCTTCGAGTTCCGCGGCCTGCGCTCTGCACTGACAACGGAGCGATGGTTGCCGCACTGGGCGCCGCCCTCGTGCAGGCGGACATCGCGCCATCGACGATCGGGCTTGCGGTCGACTCGTCCCTTTCGGTCGAGCGCGTGACGGTGAGCTGACGAAAGTCGGCCACCGTCATTTGAGTGAACTCTTTGCGTTCCTGTCCAGGAACCAGACTCGTGGGCCACTATGGGACGTGGCCCAGCGACACGGAGTGGGCCACGAAAGGATCGATCATGACGGGGGAACGGCGGATCAGCCGCCGCACGGTGCTGAGGGGTGCAGCAACGTCTGCGGCGCTCGCGGGCGCCGGCGTCGCTGTAGGTCCGCTACGCGCTCAGGCGAGCAGATCAGACGACGGCCTTGTCCCCACCCGGATGGCGATGCACGTGCACGCGGCGTTCAGCGAAGGCATCGGCTCGATGCAGGCCCACCTGGCAGAAGCCGAGCGCACCGGCGTCCAGGTGGTCTGGTGGACCGAGCACGATCACCGAATGGTGGCCAGAGGGTTTCTGTCCGACGTCCACTTCGACGCACTCACCGAGTCGTCCAACGGCGCCAGCGTCACCTGGCGTCCGTCCAACCAAGGGTCTTTTTCCAGGTCATCGGCCTCGATCGTGACCAAGCCTGTCTCTCCCAATGACATCGGTAGCCGGGCGATGCGCCTTGCGGCCGTCAGCGCCGGCGCTCCGGCTGCCACGCGCGCGATGACGGCCAGCGTGAAGAACTATGGCCTCAACACCTCCATTGACGGCACGACGGTGAACGTCGATGTGCGACCGGTGGACGTTGGTGGCGATGCCTGGTTCGACATCGTGGTCGTCACGTCGTACCGGCCGGCGACGGGCGGGCGTCCGGCCGGGCAGTACCGCCTCCGCTATCGCATCGGTGGTGGCGATGCTGTGGGAACGGCGGTCGAGGATGCCCCCCTGGATGGACTCATGGTGCTGGGTGCCCGGACCAGCAGATGGAACACCTTGACACTCGACCTGGTGGCCGACTTCTCGAGGCTGTGGCCCGACATCGACTTCCGCGACGCGGCCCTCACGGAATTCTCGTTTGCGGTCACGTCCCGCAACCAGATGCCCGCGACCACCGTGGTGGATGCCCTGCGATTCGTCCGCGAGCGGAAGGACCCGGACTCGGTGCTGCTCGTCCAGAGCGAGCTGATGGCGCACTACACGCCGCTGTTCCCATCGGTGGTGCAGCACCAGGGACTGGAAGTCTCGCAGAGCACGCCGCACCTGAACTGGTTGGGAAATCCGAAGATCTGGCCCAGTTGGCATCCTGGGAATTCCGATCTCGCCTTGGCGGTCTCGACCATCCATGACGGCGGCGGAGTCGTCTCCTACAACCACCCGTTCGGCACATCCGGTGGTCCGTTCTCCAAGAGCATGCGGAAGAGCAAGCGACGCTCGCTGACAGCGACTCTGGTGGCCGAGAAGGTCTTCGGATCAGACATTCTCGAAGTCGGCTACAGCGGTGGCCGCGCCGGCATGACTCAGAACGACTACGTCGGCATGTGGGATGTGCTGTCGCGCAACCTGGTGTTCGCCACCGGTGTCGGGGTCACCGACGACCACCGCGGGGTCAACTGGACCGGGCAGCAGTGGCGGCACGTCACGGGGGTGTGGTCCTCGGGAACCGAGGTCGAGTCACTGCAGGCCGCCCTGCGTGCCGGGCGGGCATGGTTCTCTGACCTTGCGGTGTTCAACGGGACGATCGACGTTCTGGCGGCCGGATTCGTGCCGATGGGGTCAGTCGGGATGGTCGACACCGACCGATGCAGCTTCGATGTATACGTCACTGACCTCCCGCCGAACTGGCGAGTTGCCGTTGTCAGCGGAGTGGCCGACGAGGCGGGTGGTGCCGTCCTCGATCCAGAGGTGTCGACTTGCACCTTCACCCCGGAGGACGTCGTCGACGGAGTTCTCTCTGTCACGGTGGACTCCGCAGTCTCCGGGTTCCACCGCGTGGTGCTACTCGATTCGAGCGGCAGTGTCCGGGCGTACTCCAATCCGGTCTGGCTGTTGCGTGCCGCACCGCTGGCCACGGTGCCCGACTGTCGGTGGGTGGCTGCGCCATCCCCTCCGACCGATCCGCCCGTCTGACCCGCTGTCGGGCGGCCACCCGCTATCGGGGATGATGGTGCGGTGATTGTGCGCATGTGGGAAACCCCAGTGAAGTCCGGGCAGATCGACGCCCTCATCGAGTACGTCAAGGCCGAGGTGTGGCCCGGCGTCACTGCGGCCAAGGGATTCTTGGGTGGCGAGGTGCTGCGCTCGTATGGCGAGGGTGGCGATCGTCTGCTCCTGGTCACGCGATGGGAGGGCGCCGACGCGCTGGCCGGGTTCCTCGGTCCAGACTGGCAGGCCCACCAAATGACGGCCGTTCCGGCCGAAGAGCCGCTGCTCGCCGGATCGCCGTTCGTTGACCACTGGGATCTCGTCACGGTGTTTGAGCCGCGCGTCTAGAGCCGGGCTGTTGGACGACAGATCGCGACGATCGGATCCGTTCCCACCCGGGTCAGCATCAGCGTCCGCCGCTCCGGCGCCTTCCGATCGAGCTTCAACGACGTGCGCAGGTGGTCGACATCGACCGCTGACCCCCGCTTCTTCACGACCACGTGCCCGACGTGACGGCTGCGGAGGTAGGAACGCAGGCGTTTGAGATGGAAGGGCAGAACGTCGAGCACCTCATAGCTCGTGACCCATGGTGAGACCACCATCCTGGAGGTGCTGATGTACGCGATCTGGGGATCGAGCAGCCATCCGTCGACCCGAGCCACAACTGCTGCCACCAGCCCGGCGCGGATGGCTGCACCATCGGGCTCATGCAGGTAGCGGCCAACAGCTGCTACCGGCGGTGCGGCCGCCGGTAGGTCGCGATCGGTGAGGAGTGCCCGGTCCGGCAGGATGGTGGCGCTTCGGCTGACCGGGCCGTCGCGGGTTGCCCCCCGGTACAGGGCAGCCTCGACGACGTCCCCGTGGTCGGACACGACAGCGAGCTCCATGTCGATCGGAACGAGACTGCGGTCGATCCCGGGGGCGACCTTGACACCCAGATGAGGCGCCGGAAGGGCCAGCGCCCAGGAGAGTGGCGGGGACCACGCCTCCGGCTTCGCCAGCCGACGTCCGTTCTGGCGACGAGCCGGATCGACGAACACCGCGTCGTATCCGGCGATCACGTCCCTGTCGATGGTGGTGACATCGGCCTCGAAGACGCGGATTGGCGGGCCATCGGCTCGCGCCGCTTCGTTGGAACGGGCCACCGCCACCGTCAACGGGTCGCGGTCGTAGGCGTCCACCTCAAGCCCGGCCTCGGCCAGAGCCAGCGCATCGAGACCGATTCCGCAGCCGAGGTCGGCCACCCTGGCGGCCGGGCCGACGCGTGCGTAGCGGGCTGCTCTCAGCGCGGCGACCGTGGGACGGGTGGCCTGCTGGGCGCCGTCCGGCGTGAGAAGCAGATGCCCGACAAGCTCGGCGCCCGCAGCCCCCCACCGGCGACCGGCTCTCGTTCGCAGCCGACTCTGGGTCAACGCGGCCGCCACGAGCGAGGCTGGGTGTCCTTGGCGGCGCAGCTGCTCGCCGACGGCGAGAGCGGAGTCGTCGTCGTAGGGGGGCAGCTGCGCCAGCAGCTGGCGGCCCTCGGCCGAGGTCAGGGCAGCGACATCGGCGAGCTGCACGTTCGATCCTTTCCGCCACGAGCGAACCGGCGCTGCCCGCTGGCACTCGGGTTGACGGAGTGCTAACTGCTGGCTAGGTTAGGCGTTGGCACTCTCACCCTGAGTGTGCCAGCCCGTCCCCCGCGGACGTGCACGCGCCGCCCGTCCGACCCCGCGACGGCGGAAGGTCGGCGCAGTCCATTTTGGTTCGTTAGCCGCAAGGCGGAGGTCATCTCAGTGTCGGTTTCCATCAAGCCGCTCGAGGACCGCATTCTCGTCCAGGCCCTCGACGCCGAGCAGACCACGGCGTCAGGTCTCGTCATTCCCGATACCGCCAAGGAGAAGCCCCAAGAGGGCAAGGTCCTGGCCGTAGGCCCGGGTCGGTTCGACGATGACGGCGAGAAGCGTATTCCCCTCGACATCAGTGTTGGAGATGTTGTCGTCTACAGCAAGTACGGCGGCACCGAGGTCAAGTACGACGGCGAGGAGTACCTCATTCTCTCCGCACGCGACGTGCTCGCGATCGTGGAGAAGTGAAACCTCTCACCCGTTAGACCGCTCGTCGTGACGCCCCGCGTACCCGCATCGTCGGGTGCCGGGGCGTCACGCACGTAGCGCTCGTACCGAACGTCGCCACGCTCCGAAAGGCAGCCGCACTCATGGCCAAGACCATCTCGTTCGACGAGTCCGCTCGTCACGCGCTGCTCCACGGAGCCGATGCCGTGGCCGATGCCGTCCGCCCCACACTCGGCCCGCGGGGCCGCAACGTCGTGATCGACCGCGCCTTCGGTGCACCGACCATCACCAACGACGGCGTCACGGTAGCCCGTGAGATCGACCTCGAAGACTCTCAGCAGAACGTGGGGGCGCAGCTGGTCAAAGAGGTCGCGACGAAGACGAACGATGTGGCCGGGGACGGTACGTCGACCGCCACCGTTCTGGCGCAGGCGATGATCGCCGAAGGCATGCGTTCGGTGACGGCCGGCGCCAACCCGGTCGAGCTCAAACGAGGGATCGAGCAGGCAACGGCGGCGGTGGTGCAGCGACTGTTCGAGCTGGCCACCCCGGTTGACGACTCCGCCCAGATCGCTGACGTGGCGGCTATCTCGGCCCAGGACAGCAGTATCGGCGAGCTGATCGCCAAGGCGATGGACGCCGTCGGGCGCGATGGGGTCATCACCGTCGAGGAAGGCTCAACGACCGGCACCGAGCTCGAGATCACCGAGGGTCTGCAGTTCGACAAGGGCTACATCTCTCCGTATTTCGTCACCGATCCCGAAAGCATGGAGGCCGCGCTCGACACGCCCTACCTCCTGCTGCACCAAGGCAAGATCTCGTCGATTTCCGAGCTCCTCCCGCTGCTTGAGAAGGTCGTGTCGGCCGGGCGTTCGCTGGTGATCGTGGCCGAGGACGTCGATGGCGAGGCGCTGTCCACCCTCGTCGTCAACAAGATCCGCAGTGGTCTGGCCGTAGTAGCGGTCAAGTCACCCGGATTTGGCGACCGCCGCAAGGCGATGCTGGAAGACCTGGCCGCCCTCACAGGCGCGCAGGTCGTCGCTCCTGAGGTGGGCCTGAAGCTCGCCGATGTCGGTCTCGAGGTGTTGGGGTCGGCACGGCGGGTCGTTGTCACCAAGGACACCACGACCGTGGTCGATGGGGCCGGGGCTGATGACGCGGTCGCCGACCGCGTGGCCCAGCTTCGGCGCGAGATCGAGCTGACCGACTCGCAGTGGGACCGTGAAAAGCTCAGTGAGCGACTGGCCAAGATCTCCGGTGGCGTGGCCGTTGTCCAGGTGGGGGCGCACACCGAGGTCGAGATGAAGGAGCGCAAGCACCGGATCGAGGACGCTGTCTCGGCAACCAAGGCTGCGGTCGAGGAGGGCATTGTCGCCGGGGGCGGCAGCGCTCTCTTGCAGGCGGGCGACGTGCTCACAGCTGATCTTGGCCTGGAGGGCGACGAGCGCACGGGTGTACGAGTGATCGCCGCCTCGCTGTCGCGACCGCTCTGGGCGATCGCCGACAACGCCGGGGAAGAGGGTGGCGTGATCGTCGCCCGGGCCCTTGGACAGCCCAGCGGACACGGATTTGACGCCGCCACGGGCGAGTGGGGAGACCTTCGGGCCGCGGGCATTGTCGACCCCGTCAAAGTCACCCGGTCGGCGCTGGAGAACGCGGCATCGATTGCGGCGCTGGTGTTGACGACCGAGGCCCTGGTCGTCGACAAGCCTGAGGAGCCAGAGCCTGACGCAGGCTCACATGGGCACAGCCACGGCCCCGGCGGACATCACCACTGACCTGTTGGTCAGGCTGGAGCGCCGTCAGCCGACGAGGGTGAGCCGGCGGCGGTAGATCGCCTCTCGCTCTTCTTCGGTCATGCCACCCCACACGCCGTAGGGCTCGCGGACTGCCAAGGCATGGGCGGCACACTCGGCGATGACCGGACAGCTTGCGCAGACCGCCTTGGCGGCCCGGTCCCGTGCCTCGCGGGACGGTCCACGCTCACCCTCCGGATGGAAGAAGGTCGTGGGGTCGGCGTCGCGACACGCGCCCTCGAACTGCCAGTCCCAGACGTCGGCGACCGGCCCGGGGAGTCGGGATATGTCGGCCATGGGGTCCTCCAGGTTCGCGATCGGTGTCGTGCCATCACGATACAACCGAGTCATGAGTTGGTCAAGAGGAAACACTGAGTAAGTTTCGAGACATCTGACCTTCCTGGGTGTCGACGTGCGAAGCCGGTCGTTGGGCCCCACAATCCGATGCATGGAACAACCCGTGGACGACGCAGAACGTTCCGCTCCGTCGCTCACGGTGGCTGCGCTGGCCCGACGCCTCGGTGTGGCCCCGGCCACGTTGCGCACGTGGGATCGGCGCTACGGCGTGGGACCGAGTGGTCATTCGGCGGGCGCGCACCGGCGCTACACGCCGAAAGATGTGCAACGACTGGAGGAGATGCGCCGGCTCACCCTGGAGGGCGTATCTCCGGCGGAAGCTGCGCGAGTTGCCAGCGCCGGACCCCTCGATCCGGTTGCTGCGGACGACGGCGGCGTGGAGGCCAGGGTCGTTCCCCTCCGCAACACCGACGCGGCGGTTCGGGGGCTCACCCGGGCCGCCCTGGCGCTCGACGCGCGCACCATCGACCGGGCCGTCGTCGAGGCATTTGAGAAGCACGGCGTGCTGTGGACCTGGGATGCCCTGCTGCTGCCCGTCCTTACGGGGATCGGCGAGCGCTGGGAAGAGACCGGGAACGGTATCGACGTCGAGCACCTGATGGCTGAGTCGGTCATGGGGGCCCTGCGCACCGTCGTGGCAGCGGCCCCGGCGCCCCGCAACGCTCGGCCGGTTCTGCTGGTGGGTGCACCGGAGGAGCTGCACACCCTGCCGCTGCAGGCGTTGGCTGCCGCCCTGGCTGAGCGGGCGATCGACGCCCGCGTTCTTGGGGCCCGGGTGCCGGCCCCCGCCCTGACCGCAGCGGTGCGGCGTGGCGGGGCCAGCGCCGTCTTCATCTGGGCCCATCGACCGGAGGTTGCCGATCCGGGGCAGGTTGCCGCTGTCCCCGCGATGCGGCCCCCGGTCCGTGTCGTGGTCGGTGGCCCTGGCTGGACCCAGGAGTCGGCCGGGGAGGCAGACCGCGTGGAGTCGCTCAGCGAGGCGGTCACCGTTCTCCAGCGCGCTGCGGGCGGCTGAGTGTCCGGGTGGGATTCGACCACCCGTCCCCGTTAACAACTGGCATCAGGATGCCGACTAAGAGGCAAGGGGCGTCGCTCGGCGTCCATGACCACGCGATGCCTTGGAGTGCTCCTGTGTCCGACGACCTGGCTGAGCTGCTCGCCACCGGCGAGCGAGCGGCATTTCACGGTCGCCCGGCCAGTGGGGTCGTAGCCCTGGAATCAGCCTTCGAACGGGCCCGAGCCGACGGGATGGGGGCCGAGGCGACCGCCGCGGCCTGGTTGCTGGGCGTCTGCCTTGCAGCAGCCGGCAAGTTCGGGGGCTCATTGGCGGTCCTTGAACCTCTTGTTGCCGCCGGGACGTCTGACGTGCCCGAGCGGCGACTCTTCGCCGCTCTGGCTGCGTCGACATCGGCTGCTGTACGGCGTCAGCTCGGACAGGTCGAGGCCGCGCGGGCGTTGGACGAGTCGGCGCTGTCTTTCAGCAACGGTGCCCCGGAGGCGACCTTCGACGCCACGATCGGGCTCGCGGCCGACGCCGTCGTGACCGATGACGCGGCCGCCGCAAGGGAACACGTCGAGCGGGCCCGGGCACTGGCGGAGGGCCATCACGACTGGTGGCGCCAGCGGGTCCGACTCGCCTGGGTCGAGGCCGAGGTGGCCCTGATGGAGGGCGACCCACTCAAGGCACGAGAGACGTTGCTGAATGCGGTACAGCTCGCTGAGATGTCGGGTGCGCCGAGACACGTGGCCAAGACGCTGCTGCTTCTCGCTGTCTCTCAGGTGCAGGCGGGCAACCTCGCCGAGGCCGAGAACACGCTGCGTCGGTCGGCGACGTTGGCCGAGAGCCTGGGGGCGCTGCCGACCCTGTGGCCATCCCGGGCGTTGCTCGGGGCCTTGCTCGAGGAGAGTGCCCCCGCCGAGTCGGCGAAGTCACTCTCGGCTGCCCGTGGGGGCGTGATCGCCATCGCGGACGACCTCCCTGACGACCTGCGGGGCGTCTGGTTGGACCGCCCCGACGTCGCCGCCCTGCTGGGCGGATGAGCATCGTGGCGATGCGAAATCAGCCGGCGGTCGAAAGTCACCCCTCACGCTGCGTAGCAAACGTGCCGAAAGAGAACCGAAGACAGTCGGGTCCCCCTCACCCGAGAACCGCGATGCGCTCCGCTGGCGAGCGCTGCAAGGAGGCGCCGTGACCACGGTTCTGGTGTGCGACGACTCACCGCTCGCACGCGAGACGTTGCGTCGCGCGATCGCCGCTGTCCCCGGAGTTGACCGGGTGACGGTAGCGGGGAGCGGCGAAGAGGTGTTGAGCCGTTGGGCGGGGGAACGGCCCGAACTGGTGCTCATGGACGTGCGGATGCCGGGACTGGGTGGGGTCGAGTCGGCTCGTCGGCTTGTGGCCACGTATCCGGACGCAGCTGTCGTGATGCTCACCATGGCCGAGGACCAAGACGGAGTCGCCCGGGCAGTCGCGGGTGGTTCCCGCGGATACCTGGTCAAGGACGCCACCCGTGAAGAGCTCACGGCAACGGTGTCGTACGCGTTGGCCGAAGCCAGCTGGCGCCGAGCCCCTCGGCGCGCGCAGCCGGTCGAGATGGGCGCGCCACCCACCCTGACCGAACGTGAGCTGCAGGTACTCGGGGGGATGTCCCGTGGTCGCAGCAACGCCGAGATCGGCCGTGAGCTCTATCTGTCTGAGGACACCGTCAAGACACACGCCCGGCGGCTCTTTCGCAAGGTCGGCGCAGCTGACCGGGCCCAAGCAGTCGCGATGGGCTTCCGCTGGGGCCTGGTGCGCTAATCGTGTCAAGGGGGTGAACGCCGACCACGACGTGGTCAGTGCGGTGGCATGAGAAGCGATGTAACAGCACGGCGAGTGGGAGCGATCCTCCATGGAACGGACGATGGTGACCTGCACAGCCTCGTGCGCGGCGCAGTCGCTGGCGACGACGCCGCAGCTGAGGCTCTGCTCACGCACCTGCGTCCGCTGGTTGTCCGCTATTGCAGGGGACGTCTTGGACGAACTCCTGCAGCCGATTACGCCGCCGACGATGCGGCGCAGGAGGTCTTGCTCGCTGTGCTCAACGCCCTGCCCCGATATCGAGACGAGGGACGCCCATTCGAGGCGTTCGTCTTCGGCATCGCTGCGCACAAGGTGGCTGACCTGCAACGAGCGTCCTACCGCGCAGCGATACCGACTGACGAGATGCCGGATGCCACCGACCTGGGCATGACGCCGGAAGAGCGCGTCATGCAGGATGGCGACGCACGTCTGGCAAATGCGCTTCTTGACCGACTCCCCGGAAACCTGCGGGAGCTGCTCCTGCTGCGGGTGGCTGTGGGCCTGTCGGCCGAAGAGACCGGACGGGCGCTAGGGATGACACCCGGAGCCGTCCGGGTCGCGCAGCATCGAGCCCTGGCACGACTACGCGCTTACGCAGCTGACGAGGTGACGGTCTGATGGCCGGGGACCCCGCGGACATGACGGCCGTCCAGCTCGATGCCGTCACGATCCATGCCTTGGCCACCCGTGACACAGACCTGATCGACCGGGAAGATCCGGTGGTCTCGGCCCTGGCCAGCTGGGTTGAGCAGATCGACGCCGGGATCGAAGACGCTGTTCCTTTTGTGCTGCCCATGGCCTCCGGGCGCACCACCTCCCGCGGCACACCGGGCGGACGGGGTCGACGCACGGCCCTGATCGCCGGCTCCACGGTGCTGGCGCTGGCCGTGTCGGGTGGGGCGGCAGCCGCGGTCACAGGTGACCCGCTGGCCGCGATCCGCGCACCCCTGAAGGTTCTCGGCAAGGTCAACCCCTTCACTGAGCACGAGTCCACTGCCCGCGAGCGACTACCGGAGCAGACGCCAGCGACGGCCCAGGCCAACAAGCTCCTGGCCGATGCCCGCCGGGCATTGGCTCAAGGACACCCCAACGCCGCGAAACGGCTGATCGCCGAGGCGGTGGCCCTGCTGGGCAACGAGGCGAACCGCGGGCAGCAGAAGCGCATCGACCACCTGTCACAGAGCATTCCAGGCGCACCTGACGGACGCGGCACGCCCGACGAGCCGGGGAAGTCCGGCGGGAACGCTCCTGGTGACCAGCCGGCGCCTGGTTCTGGGGGCGGCGGGAACGCTCCTGGTGACCAGCCGGCGCCTGGTTCTGGGGGCGGCGGGAACGCTCCTGGTGACCAGCCGGCGCCTGGTTCTGGGGGCGGTGGGAACGCTCCTGGCGACCAAGGAAAGTCAGGCACCGCCGGGTCGCCCGATCAGCAGACCTCCTCAGGCCAACCCACCAAGGCACCTGGCAAGCCGGACCAGAGCACGGTGGAGACGACGACGTCCCCGTAGACTGGGGCTCCGGTACGGGTTTCCGCCGGACCACTGCTTCCGGAAGGCACGATGGACGACACCGGTATCTCGCGAGACGGCACCCCCGAGGTTCCCGACAAGTTCGCCGCGCTTGGCCTCACATACGACGACGTGCTGCTCCTGCCTGGTGCCACCGACATGGCGCCCAGTGACATCGACACGTCTTCTCGCCTGACGCGGGGTATCTCGTTGAAGGTGCCGTTGGTCTCAGCCGCGATGGACACCGTGACCGAGTCGCGGATGGCGATCGCCATGGCGCGCCAGGGCGGGTTGGGTGTCTTGCACCGCAACCTGTCGATCGACGACCAGGCCTATCAGGTCGACCTCGTCAAGCGAACACAGACGGGGATCATCTCCAACCCGGTGACGATCGGCCCGGACGCCACCCTGGAAGACCTCGACCGCGTGTGTGGGGAGTACCGCGTCTCGGGGCTCCCGGTGGTCGATGCCGACCACATCCTGCTGGGCATCATCACCAACCGCGACCTGCGCTTCGTCCCCGTGGCCGAGTGGGCCACGACCAAGGTGAACGAAGTGATGACGCCGAGTCCACTTGTGACCGGTCCGATCGGCATCGCCCGTGACGAGGCCACGGCACTGCTGCGCCAGCACAAACGCGAGCGCCTGCCGCTCGTCGACGACACCGGACGCCTTGGCGGTCTGATCACCGTCAAGGACTTCGTGAAGTCCGAGCAGTTCCCGCATGCTTCGAAGGACTCGCACGGGCGCCTGATGGTAGGGGCCGCCATCGGTTACTTCGGCGACGCGTGGGAGCGCGCGACCCGGTTGGTCGAGGCCGGGGTCGACGTCCTGGTGGCCGACACGGCGCACGGACACGTGCAGATGCTGCTCGAGACGGTGCGACGGCTCAAGAACGACCCCGCCACCCGGCACGTCCAGGTGATCGGTGGCAACGTCGCCACCCGCGAGGGGGCCCAGGCGTTCGTCGACGTCGGTGCCGATGCGGTGAAGGTGGGGGTCGGCCCTGGGTCGATCTGCACGACGCGCATCGTCACCGGGGTGGGTGTGCCTCAGGTCACTGCCGTCTACGAAGCCTCCCTGGCGTGCAAGCCTGCGGGAGTCCCAGTGATTGCTGATGGCGGGCTGCAGCATTCCGGTGACATCGCCAAGGCCATCGTCGCTGGGGCCGACACCGTGATGGTCGGGTCGCTGCTGGCTGGCTGTGAGGAGTCTCCTGGCGAGCTGGTCTTCGTCAACGGCAAGCAGTACAAGTCCTACCGCGGCATGGGCTCTGTCGGTGCGATGTCGAGCCGAGGGAAGAAGTCGTACTCCAAGGATCGCTACTTCCAGGCCGAGGTGGCCAGCGACGACAAGATCGTGCCCGAGGGCATCGAAGGCCAGGTGGCGTACCGGGGCCCCCTGGCGGCTGTGGCCCACCAGCTGATCGGTGGGCTCAATCAGGCGATGTTCTACGTCGGCGCCGGCACCATCCCCGAGCTCCAGCACAAGGGGCGGTTCGTCCGGATCACCTCCGCATCGCTGAAGGAAAGTCACCCGCATGACGTCCAGATGACCGTCGAGGCACCGAACTACAGCGCGCGTTGACCGCGTCCCACCTGACCCCACGACGACAGGACCGCAATGAGTGAGCTAGAGATCGGACGCGGCAAGCGCGGGCGGTCGGCGTGGCGTTTCGACGACATCGCGATCGTTCCGCATCGCCGCACCCGAGACCCGCGCGAGATCTCGATCGCCTGGCAGATAGACGCATACCGGTTCGAGCTGCCGCTGATGGCCGCTCCGATGGACTCGGTCGTCTCACCGGCCACCGCCATTGCCATCGGCAAGCTCGGCGGGCTTGGGGTGCTCAATCTCGAGGGGCTCTGGACTCGGTACGACGACCCCACGCCTCTTCTTGCCGAGATCGCCGAGCTCGACGACGCCGCCGTCACTCGGCGGATGCAGGAGGTCTATAACGAGCCGATCAGGGAAGATCTGATCGTGCAGCGGATTGCCGAGGTCCGTGACGCCGGAGTCGTTACCGCCGCCGCCTTGTCGCCGCAACGCACCAAGCAGTTCTGGAAGACCGTCGTCGATGCGGGCGTCGATATCTTCGTGATCCGAGGAACAACCGTGTCGGCCGAACATGTCTCGAGCCAGTCTGAGCCGCTGAACCTCAAGCAGTTCATCTACGAGCTCGACGTTCCAGTCGTCGTCGGCGGCGTGGCGACGTACACAGCGGCCCTCCACCTGATGAGGACGGGTGCGGCCGGGGTGCTCGTCGGCTTCGGGGGCGGTGCAGCCCACACCACACGCGACGTTCTCGGCGTCGCGGTACCGATGGCGACCGCCATCGCCGACGTCGCAGCGGCCCGCCGCGACTACATGGACGAGTCCGGGGGGCGATACGTTCACGTCATCGCCGACGGGGGCGTCGGCAAGAGTGGGGACATCGCCAAGGCGGTGGCCTGTGGCGCCGACGCTGTGATGATGGGCTCGCCGTTGGCGCGTGCCACTGACGGTCCTGGCCGTGGTCACCACTGGGGGAGCGAGGCGCACCATCCCGAGCTGCCGCGGGGAGAGCGAATCCACCTCGGCTCGGTGGGAACGATCGAGCAGATCCTCGTCGGCCCCTCCCATACCTCCGACGGGTCGATGAACCTCTTCGGGGCACTGCGCCGCGCCATGGCCACGACCGGTTACTCCGACCTGAAGGAGTTCCAGCGCGTCTCGGTCACGGTCCTGCCGTAGCAGATCAGTCTTCGTCGCGCCAGGACCGCCAGAGGGCCGCGTACGCCCCGTCCGCGTCGACCAGCTGGTCGTGGCTGCCGGATTCGGAGATGAGGCCGTCTTCGACCACGACCACTCGCTTGGCGTCGTGAGCTGTCATGAGCCGGTGTGCGATGGCGATGACCGTGCGTCCGTCGAGCACTGCGGCGAGCGACTGCTCGAGGTGACGGGCCGCACGGGGGTCCAGCAGTGATGTTGCCTCGTCGAGCACCAGGGTGTGCGGGTCGGCTAGGACCAGTCGGGCCAAGGCGAGTTGCTGTGCCTGCGCAGGGGTGAGTTTCTGGCGACCGGTGCCGACCTCTGTGAGTATCCCCTTGGGCAGGGCGTGCGCCCATTCAGCGGCGTCGACAGCGCCCAAAGCCTCCCACAGCTGGGTGTCTGAAGCACCGGGGCGGGCGAGCAGCAGGTTGTCACGCAGCGTGCCGATGAAGACGTGGTGCTCCTGGGTGACAAGGGCAACGTGCTTGCGCACTGTCTCGGTGGGAAGCGTTGCTAGTGCGACGTCTCCCATCTCAACGGTTCCCATGCGGGGAGCGTGCAGCCCCGCAAGCAATCGGCCCAGGGTCGACTTGCCCGCGCCGGAGGGCCCGACGATCGCGACGCGGTCGCCCGGTTCGATGTCCATGGTGACGCCGTGCAGGACGTCCTTGCCCTCGCGATAGCCGTAGCGGACATCGTGGGCGTGCAGGTCTGAGCCCTGCGGCTCGCGCGAGCCGTCGGTCTCGGGGTCAGGCACATCGTGCACGCCGATCAGCCGGGCCAGTGAGGCCTGCCCCACCTGCAGCTCGTCGTACCACATCAAGATGATGTCGACCGGCTCGATCAGCATCTGGGTATAGAGCACCGCCGCCGTTACCTGGGCCAGGCTCACCTGCCCATCGACATAGAGCCACCCGCCCATCGCCAGCACGGCCGCCAAAGGCAGCGCGTACGAGATCTCGATCGAGGGGAAGAAGACGTTGCGTAGGTAGAGCGTGTACCGCTCCCAGCCGACCCATCGCTTGATCGCGTTGTCGGTGCGCTGGACGCGCGCCCCCCCGAGGCGGTACGCCTCGACGGTGCGGCCCGCATCCACTGTCTCGGCGATTCCGGCATTGACGGCGGCGTACGACGACATCTCATGCCGATAGCCGTACGGCGCCCGTTTGAAGTACCAGCGGGTGGCACCGACGATGACGGGGACGGCGAAGAGCCACGACATCGCCAGGATGGGAGAGGTGAAGACCAGCGCGGCGAAGACGAGGGTTGCGGTCACGAGACCGATTGCGATCTCGGGAACGGCCAGTCGCACCGCCCAAGAAAGCCGGTCGACGTCGGTCGTCGTACGGGTGACGAGGTCGCCCGTGCCCGCGCGCTCCACGACACCGGGGGGCAGCGCCACGACTCGGGTGAGGAAGTCCTCGCGAAGGTCGGCGAGCACCGACTCGCCCAGGATCGCCCCGCGGATCCTGGCCCATCGGGTGAAGACCGTCTGGACGAGGAGGGCGCCCAAGAAGACCAGGGCGGCCTTGTTCACGTACGAGACGTCGACGCCTTCGCCGATGCCCTGGACGAGGTCTCCCAGGATCTGTGGGCCGACGATGGACGCTGCGGCCGCCACTGCATTGAGCCCCACCAATGACAGGAAGAGGGTGCGACGGCGCCTGAGCAGCGCAATCACGTACTCGCGCACCGACTTGGGCGAAGAGACGGGCAGCTTCCCTTCGACACTCTTTTCGGTGAACTCCAGAGACTCCGGCGGCTTCATGCGTCCTCGCCCCGGGTCACGGTGAAGCGGTAGTCAGGGTTCTCGCGCAACAGCTGCCGGTGCTGTCCGGTCGCCCGGACCTTGCCGTCCTTGAGAAACGCGACCAGGTCCACGTGCTCGAGCAGCAACGGGCTGGTGGTGAACACGACCGTCGTGCGGCCTGCTCGGGCCTCTCGGAGCGAAAGGCCGATTCGTGCCTCCGTGTGCGCGTCAACGGCACTGGTCGGCTCGTCGAGGATCAGGATCTCGGGGTCGGCCACCAGCGACCGAGTGAGGGCCAGGCGCTGCCGTTGGCCCCCTGACAGTGATCGACCCCGCTCCGGCAGGTCGGTGGCCAGGCCATCGGGAAGCGCGTCGATGACGTCAAGCGCTGACGCGTAGGCCAGTGCGCTGTTGACGTCGACGCGTCCGGTGCGAGGGATGTCAAAGAGATCCTCGGCGGCACCCGACAAGATCATGGGGTCCTTGTCCTGGACGAGGACCCGCTCTCGGACTGTTGGCAGTGGCAAGTCGTGCATGGGTGTGCCGTCGAGGACCACGTCGGACTGCCGGTACCGACCGAGTCGGTCGATCAGCACCTCAGACGCGTCCGGGTCGTCGGTGACGACGGCGATCAGCTGGCCCGGGGTGATCACGAGTCCGGACTCGGGGTCGGTGATCTCACCACCGGGTGAGGTGGCTGGCGCCGCCGCCACCTCACCGCCCTCGTCGAACATGCGGTCGAGTGTGAGCACACGTACCACGCGGGCTGATGCAACCCGGGCAGCTGTCCACTTGTGGGCGGCCTCGGTGACCGTGCGCAGCGGCAGCACCAGAAAGGCTGTGTAGCCGTAGAACGCCACCAGCTGCCCGACCGTCAGCTCGCCCTGGAGGGCAAGGCGGGCGCCCAGCCACGTGACGACGACCACGAAGAACCCGGGAAGGAAGACCTGCATGGCATCCAGAAGTGCGCGGATTCGCGCCGTGCGCACGGCCGCGGCCTGCACCTTCTGCGATTCGGCATGGAACCGCTGAAGGAAGAGGTCCTCGCCGCCGATGCCGCGGAGGACGCGGAGCCCGGCAACGGTGTCGGCAGCCAGCTCTTGGGTAAGGCCGAGGTGTGTCCGCTGCTCCCGCTCGCGACGCTCGAGCGGGCGGACGAGTGGCGCAACGGCCGATGAGAGCAACGGCACACCAACGAGCACGATGATGCCGAGGGTGGCTTGGCTCGAAATCAAGATGGCTGCAACGGCGAGGAACGCAATGACGGCGCCGACCATGCGGGGCAGGATGTCGTAGGCGTTGCCGATGCGTTCGACGTCGTTTGCCGACGCCGCCACCACCTCGCCGGTGGCGACCTGCCTGGGCAGGTCTGCCCCCAGGTGAGCGGCCCGACGGATCAGCAGCTGCTGCACCCTGGAGCCAGCGGTGATCCAGTTCGCCACTGCATACCGATGGCGCACCAGGCCGGTCGCGGCGACCGTCAGTCCGAGCCCCAGCACGACCCCTGCCCACGTCAGGGCCAGCGCCTCGTCCCGGTCGGAGATGGCCTGGACCCCGGCACCCAGGGCACCGGGGATCAGTGCCTGGCCGAGCATCCAGACCACACCCCAGAACACCCCGAGTGCCAGCAGGCGCTTCTGCCGGTACCCCACCCATCGCAGGAATCGCCCGGGCGTCGACAGGTCTGGCGAACCGGGGTCGGCAAGCGGGAGGTGGGTGAGCATGGCCCACCCACGCTAGAGGAGGCGCCGGTGGGCTGGCCATCGGGTTTCCCGCGGCGCATCCGACCCTCGGGGCCTGGCTAGGATCAGACAGGTGACAGCGCAGAGTTTCGACACCGTCCTCGTGGTCGACTTCGGCGCGCAGTACGCACAGCTGATTGCCCGGCGGGTGCGCGAGGCACGGGTGTACAGCGAGATTGTCCCGCACACGATGCCGGTCGCAGAGATGCTCAAGAAGCAACCGACGGCCATCATCCTGTCCGGCGGCCCCAGCAGCGTGTACGCAGACGGAGCCCCCCATGTCGATCGCCGGCTGTTCACGGCGGACATCCCCACGTTCGGCATCTGCTACGGGTTCCAGGCGATGGCACAGGCGCTCGGGGGCGAGGTGGCCCGAACCGGTACCTCCGAGTACGGCGGGACGCCCCTCAATGTCGTTGACCGTGAGTCAGTGCTCTTTGCCGGGCTCCCCAACGAGCTCTCGGTGTGGATGTCGCATGGCGACTCGGTGACGGTCGCGCCCAAAGGGTTCACGGTTGCGGCGATGAGCGAAGGCGCTCCTGTTGCGGCCTTCGAGAACGGTCGGAAACGGCTGGCTGGTGTGCAGTTCCATCCTGAGGTGATGCATTCCCAGCATGGGCAGAAGGTGCTCGAGCACTTCCTTTTCGAGATCGCGGGGTGTCGACCGACCTGGACGATGAGCAATGTGATCGATGAGCAGGTGGCGGCCATCCGAGACAAGGTCGGCGACAAGCTGGCTATCTGCGGTCTCTCCGGTGGCGTCGACTCCGCTGTAGCAGCGGCGTTGGTGCAGCGGGCGATTGGCGACCAGCTCACCTGTGTCTTCGTCGACCACGGACTGCTGCGCGCCGGCGAGCCGGAACAGGTGGAGAAAGACTTCGTTGCTGCCACCGGGGTCCGACTCAAGGTGGTTGATGCCGAACGCCGGTTCCTCGACGCGCTGACCGGCGTCAGCGACCCTGAGCAGAAGAGGAAGATCATCGGACGCGAGTTCATCCGGGTGTTCGAGCAGGCGGCGGCCGAGGTGGTGGCCGAGGCGGGCGCCCACGGTGAGCAGGTCGAGTTCCTGGTGCAGGGAACCCTGTACCCGGACGTGGTCGAGAGCGGCGGCGGTACCGGGACGGCGAACATCAAGAGCCACCACAACGTCGGCGGGCTACCGGACGACCTGCAGTTCGCGCTGGTCGAGCCGTTGCGTGACCTCTTCAAGGACGAGGTGCGGGCCGTTGGGGTCCAGCTCGATCTGCCCGATGAGATCGTGTGGCGCCATCCCTTCCCGGGGCCGGGCCTCGGCATCCGGATCATTGGCGAGGTCACTCATGACCGGCTCGAGACGCTGCGTGCTGCCGACGCCATCGCGCGCGAAGAGCTGACGCGTGCTGGCCTCGATCAGGACGTGTGGCAGTTCCCTGTGGTGCTGCTGGCCGACGTGCGCTCGGTCGGCGTCCAGGGCGACGGCCGCACCTACGGCCATCCGGTCGTGCTGCGTCCGGTGTCGAGCGAGGACGCCATGACCGCAGACTGGTCCCGACTGCCCTACGACGTGATCGCGAAGATCTCCACCCGTATCACCAACGAGGTGCGTGAGGTCAACCGCGTCACGCTGGATGTCACGAGCAAGCCACCCGGCACCATCGAGTGGGAGTGAACCCTTAAGCCCGTCACCCGAATGGCCGATCCCTCTCGTGGGTATCCAGTGAGAAGGCACGGTTCTAAGGAGTGGACATGGGTGGACGCTCGTGGCGCCTTGCGGCGCTGAGCCTGGGGCTAGCCATGACCCTGCTCGGCTCTGCCCTGCTCTTCCTCGGGGTACGAGTGTCGTCGCAGGAAGCCGGTGCTCTCGACCGACGCCTGGGCAACGCCTCCGAGAGTGCCGCCATCGTGCTGTCAGAGTTCTTCGATCGCGCGGTCGGATCCGATCTCCAGCTGGCCTCCGAGCCCGCCTTCGGTCACGTCTACCGGGCGCCAGGTTCCCTCAAGTCGAAGACCGACGCCAACATCCCCGCCCTCCAGGATGCACAGCAGAGCCTGTCAGCGATTGAGGACGCCTATCCCGGGGCCGTGAGCGAAGCCTGTTTCATCGACCTGGCCACCGGACGTGAGCTGGCTCGGGTCGTCGAAGGAAAGGTCGCCGCCCCCGACGATCTCTCGCCGGACGAAACGGGTGCCACGTTCTTCAAGCCGACGTCGGAGCAGCCCGTCGGCGTTCCCTTCCAGTCAAAGCCCTATGTGTCAGAGGACACCGGTCTGTGGGTGATCTCCACATCCACACTCGTCGCCGTGGATGGCAAGCCGGTTGCATTGGCGCACTTCGAGGTGAGCGTGGAGAGCCTCCGACAGGCGCTCGCCGCGTCGGGCAGTGATGCGCAGGTTCGGGTCGTCGACTCGCTCAGCGGAGCGGTCATCCTCGATGGTGAGATCCCGCAACAGCCGAAGGGCAAGCTCGGCAACCCGTCCGACAAGTCGTTCGCGGGTATGCAGCTCACCGCTGCCGGTCAGACAGACCTGGGCGGTGATCGCACCACATGGCTGCCGCTACCACCTGGACGGACACTGGCCGCATCCAACGCCAACAACTGGGTCGTCACCGCATCGGCTCCGAGCGTCCAGACGGGGATTGTCGCCAACCTGTCGCCTCTCATCGTGGCTCTT
Source organism: Actinomycetes bacterium (assembly GCA_024644345.1). GTDB lineage: Bacteria > Actinomycetota > Actinomycetes > JAHEKZ01 > JAHEKZ01 > JAHEKZ01. The sequence continues at coordinate 31,430 of JAHELE010000014.1, forward strand.
CTGGCCATCGGCATCCCGCTCACCTTGGCGGGCGTCGTCGGCGCAATCCAGGCACGTAGACGTCGCCGGGAGGACGAGGTGCGAGTGCGGGCCGAGCGCGACACCTTGGACGCCCGGATGGAGGATCTCTCGCACGCGCTTGCGCTGGCCGCTGCTGGCGACCTGTCCGTGACCGTCGATGTGGACCTGGGTGACGAGCGGATGACGGCGCTTGCCCAGGGTTTCGATGCCACCTTGACTCATCTTCGGGCGCTCGTCGCCCAGGCCCAGGCCAGCGGTGAACGACTCTCGCGATCTGCCACAGAGCTGCGGACAACCGCGGCCCAGCAGGCCTCGTCGTCGGCGGAGCAGTCCACCGCCGTCACCGAGACGACAGCGACCGTGGAAGAGCTGGCTGCGACGGCTGCGCAGATCGCCGACACGGCCACCATGGTGGCTGACTCGGCCGGCGAAACCTTGTCCCTGACCGGTGAAGGCTTGGCAGCCGTCCAGGACTCGGTCGACGCGATCGGCCGAATCACCGACACCGTCGAGACCATCTCGACCAGCTCGGCGGCGCTGGGTGACAAGGTCAGCGAGATCGGGCGGATCCTGGTGCTCATCGACGAGTTGAGTGAGCAGACGAACCTGCTGGCCCTCAATGCTGCGATCGAGGCGGCCCGAGCCGGTGAGCACGGACGAGGGTTTGCCGTCGTCGCGGCCGAGGTGCGGAAACTGGCCGAACGGGCGCAGGAGTCGACAGCTCAGATCCAGGGCCTGGTCACGGAGATCCAGGCGTACACCCAGACCACGGTTCTGGCGTCGGAGGCCGGGGCACGTGAGGCCGGCCGTGGGGTCGAGGTCGCCGGAACAGCCTCCACCGCGCTCGACCGGATCGCCTCGATGGTGGACTCCACGACGACGGCAGTCTCGGAGATCTCGGTCGCCACGCAGCAGCAGCGGTCAGCGTCTGATCAGGTGGTGCAGGCGATGTCGCAGGTGGCCCAGATGTCGCAGGCCTTTGCGGCGGGCTCGCGGCAGACGGCCTCCTCCGCCGAGGAGATCACCGAGCTGGCCAGCGACTTCTCGACGGCGATCGACCGCTTCGAGGTGTCAGGGTCCGCCCCTTCGGAGGCGCGGCCAGCGGCAGGGGTACACGCAGAAGAGCCCCAAGAAATCTCAAACTAGTCCTAAAGGACTAGTCCGGACAATCCGAAGTAGTAGGTACCCCTTCCCAGGGACCCGCAAGACCCACAGCTCCACAGAAGGTCAGGTGTCATGGACTGGCAACGATTCGATTGGCCGGCGATGTCCGGCGAACCGGATTCAGACTGGTTCGAGTACCTGGAGCGTCGTGGGTGGACCGTGAGTCCGGTGCCATCAGTGGCCCGGATCGGCTCGCGAAGCTACCTGCGATTTCTCGGCTGGCGGGCCCGCTCGGCGTAAGCCGCGCGGGCCCCGCCGGGCCGGTGATCGCACCATGGCAGGATCGGATGCGTGGTCCAGGCCGTCCAAGACATCCAGCGCGTGGCCGCCTACGGCCTGGTGCAGCGGGCCGAGCGCCTGCTGCTCGTGCAGCTGACCCAGCGCACACCCGCCGCCGGTGCCTGGTCGCTGCCGGGGGGTGGCATCGACCACGGTGAGCACCCGGCCGATGCCGTAGTGCGCGAGTTGTACGAAGAAACCGGGCTCAGGGGGCGCGTCGTCGAGCTGCTGGACGTCGACTCGCACTTCCGCGAGCACTACCTCGACCAGGAGGTCCTGGAGCGGTACCACGCCGTCCGCATCCTCTACCGCGTGACGGTCGACAGCGACGGCCCTCTCACGGTGATCGACGCGGACGGCAGTTCGGACTCTCCAACCTGGTTCCCGCTCGACGAGGTGAGCTCGTTGCGGCTGACCCCCATCGCGTCCAGAGGCCTACAGTTCTCCGGTGTCTCTGGCTGAGGCCGGGGTCGCCCTCTCCGGCTCGGACGGCTCACCGTCGGGCTGATCGACAGCTGCCTGGCTTCCGCGCAGGCTGCCGAGCGCTCCGGCGACACCGGCTACGCCAAGGGCGATGAGAGCCGCCGGAAGCACCCAGCGTCCGTCGACATCCCACGCGAGCGGGTCGGCGAGCAGATAGATGGTTGCGGCGCCTCCGAAGATCAGGCCAAAGAGGAAGGAGGTCAGGTCGAACGGGTGGCGCTTCATCGAGAGACCTCCGGTGGGGTGTCGATATGGATCTGGCCGAGTCCAGCACTCAGCGTCAGGTCAAGGCTCGCACCCGGGGGGTACTCGCCAGGAATACCTAGCTGCGCCCACGACTGAGTGAGGTCGACGCCGTCGACTGACTCACGGTCGGGGAACACAACTGCCCCGACGGCGACGTCGGCATCAGCGGCGACAGTCAGGTCTGGTGGCAGCAGCACGATCAGCTCGCCGAGCCCGACCGATGCGTCGATCGACGTCGGCCCGGTGACCTCAAGGCGACGCAGGTCCAGGGTGAGCGATCCGGCGCCGAGCGCATATTCGGACTGAAGGTCTTGCGCTGAGGTAATGCGATAGACGCGGTCCCCTGCTCCGGCGCCGGTGTTCCAGCGCACGTCGGTCGGAAGGGCTGCCAGCGGGATGAGAACTAGTACGAGGGCGACGCCGAGGGCGATCAGCCCACGCGAGCGCCCCACGAAGGCACCGACCAGCAGACCGGCCGCGACAACTCCAAGGCTCACCGACAGCACGGTCACCGCGGTGACGCTGATCACGCCACCGAGGTCGAGGGCGATCAGCGTGCCGGCCACGAGCACGGTGAACCCGAAGGTGAGGCGGCCGAGGACCGACTTCTCCCTGGGCGCAGGTGGTGGCGGCGGGGGACCCTGGGGGAGGGCCAGGGTAGGAACACCGGGATCTGTTGGTGAGGCGGCAGGCGCAGGGGCGGTCGTGTCGGGCGCACCGACGACGGGGGAAGCGGAGCCGGGCCGCTGGGGAGACGGGCCGACGCGTCGCGTCAGGGCGACGACACCGGCGACGACCAGGAAGAGCAGGACGATGCCGCCGAATCCGGGACCGTCGCCCCAGATGCCCCACGCGAGCATGGGACCCACGATGAGGATCCCGACCACCACAGCTGCCGCGATCGCGAGGGCATTGTGGTCGCGGAAGAAGCGTTCTCCGGCCGAGTCCGATCGAGCGTCCTCTGGGATGAAGAGCCAGCCAGCGAGGTAGAGCACGAGGCCGCTGCCGCCGAAGACGGTCAGCACCACAAAGGCGACACGCACGAGGATGGGGTCGATTCCGAGGCTGCGGGCGATGCCCGCCGCAACTCCGCCAATGACCTTGGCGTCACCGGTCGTTCGTCGCAGCGCCGGACGCGGCGGCGCAGGAGGTGGTGGTGGAGGGAGTGTGAAACCTGGGGGCGGGGGGGCGTATCCGGACGCGTTCTCTGTCATGGCTCCAGCACACTCCCTTCGCCTCGCTCGCACATCCGGCACCAGCCCTGAAGTGACCCTGAACCACCACCCTGAGCACCAACGGGCGATCTGGAGGGCGGTCCCTGACGACGTCGGGCGCCCTGACCCGTCACGATAGAGGGATGTCGACCAGCACCCCCCCTCCGGCCGCGGCGCCAGCGGTGCCGCGGCTGACCCGATCCTCGTCCGGGCGGATGGTGGGTGGCGTGGCCCGTGGGATCGCCGAGCACCTGCGGGTCGGTGTGTGGTGGGTCAGGGGTGCATTCGTCCTGCTGACACTCATCGGTGGATCAGGGCTCTTGGCCTACGCCATCTTGTGGGCGCTCGTTCCGTTGGACACCCAGCCACCTGGGACGGCGGCAGGTACGCCTGCCACCATCGACAGACGCGGCGCCGAGAGTTCGCTGTTGCTCGTGCTGGGCGCGACCGGCCTGGCGCTGGGGGCCCTGTTGCTCGCATCCATGGTCGGGATGGAGATCGGCACCCTCTGGCCGCTCGCGGTGGCTGGTCTCGGTGCTGCTCTTATCTGGCTGAGGGCAGATGAAGGTCAGCGTGAGCGCCTCCGCACCGGTGTCGACCGCCGCCGGTCGGGGCCGGTGCAGATCGGGCTCGGCATGGTCCTGGTCCTTGTCGGCCTGATCTCCTTCGGTCTAGGGGGCGTCGGTCTGGGGCAGGCGGGAGCCCTGCTTGCTGCTGTGGGGGTCGTCGTGGTGGGGATCGCGCTCGTCGCCAGTCCCTTTGCGCTGCGGCTGTGGCGTGAGCGGGACGCCGAACGCCGGGCGCGCATCCGCAGCGAGGAGCGCGCCGAGATCGCAGCTCAGGTGCACGACTCGGTGCTGCAGACGTTGACCCTGATCCAGCGCAATGCTTCTGACCCGTCCACTGTGGCCCGGATAGCGCGCTCCCAAGAGCGTGATCTCCGGCGTTGGCTCTACCCCGACCCGTCCCCGCTGGCGTCGTCGTTCCGGGTCGCGCTGGAGGAGATGGCCGCTGACGTCGAGGACACCTACGGCGTCCGTGTCGAGACCGTCTGCGTCGGGGACGTCACCGTGAACGAGGCACTCTCCGCTCTGCTGCAGGCCGCTCGTGAGGCGCTGGCCAACGCCGGGCGGCACTCAGGAGCCGAGAGCGTCTCGGTCTACGCCGAGATGGCCCCGACGGGGGTCACGGTGCACGTGCGGGATCGAGGGGCAGGTTTCGCGATCAGTGAGATCCCCGGTGATCGAAT
>JAHELE010000204.1 GCA_024644345.1 Actinomycetes bacterium
CACCGCTGGAGAAGTAGAGCCGCGTTCCTACCGGTGTGCTGACCAGGGACGGCCCGTACTCCATGCCAGCAAAGTTGGGGCCGTCGGGAGCGCAGCCCAGGTTTCGGGGCTCGGCCCACGATCCGTCCTGCTCGCTGCGGTGCGTGACATAGATGTCGCCCATCCCACACGCCGGGTTGCCGTAGGCGTCCGGGCCACTACGGGTGGAGACGAACAACAGCGTGCCACCCGGCAACGGCGTCGGGCAGAAGTCCTGCGCATCGCTGTTGACCGGCGCCGGCAGAATCGTCGGTTCGCCGAAGTCCGCTGCGATGTCCGATCTGGTCGCCACCCAGATGTCGTTGTCGCCACCTGATCTCACCGAGGCAAAGTAGAGCGCCTTGCCGTCTGGAGCTTCGATCGGGCAACCGTCCGCCGCAATCGAATCGTTGACCACGGCAACCTGTGCCGCATCTTGCCAACCGTCTACGTGCGGGCCGGCTGCTTGGGCGGCGCCAGCGACCACACCCACACTCACTGCCGCAGCCAGGCCGGCGACGAATGTCACTACCCAACGTCTCGACGTCCTCATAGCTGATCTCCAATGCCTCGTGCGCCGAGGAGACTCTTCACGCGACGCTCCTCATGACCGGCGGTCATGGTGCGGCCGCCACACCCAAGAGTCGCCTCGAAGTCCGAATGGTTGACGCCCGACGCCTGGCAATTCGGCCACGCTTCCCACCGTCGCGTTGTCCGCCCAGCAGCGGATTGGTCAGGGAATCAAGACCCACGCTGCTGGCGTCCACTCACCGCCACAGCTGTTCTGGTCCACCGTGCCACGCATGACGCTGGGGGGGAGGACGACAAGTTCCACCCCCCTCATGACGAGTCGATCGCCCTCCCCGCAGTCACCCCAGCGACCGGAGCTGGTCAAGGTGAGCTCAGGGCCGCTCGTCGACCACTCGCCATGATCGACCAGCGCACCGGAGTTGCCGGCAACGTAGTAGGCGCCTCCGGGTGTGATCTCGAGCAGGAAGCCACCCCCTTCGGCCATCCAATCGCCATACAGGGCGGTCCGGCTCGGCAGCGGGTTCCACTGCGATTCGGTCAAGGACGAGAAGCTGAGTCGGTCTAGAAACTTTGAGGTGGGCAGGACCTGTTCCAAGGCCCTCGTCACCGTGCTGGGCGAACATTCTGGCCGGGCCGCAGGCTGCGTCTGCAGCATCCGCAAGGCTCCCGGCTCGGGAACTGACGCGCGCATGGCGAAGGTCTGCCCGGCGCACCCGTCGTACCCGGCTTCAATGGTGACCGTGATCAGGTCACCATCAAGCGTGTAGGTCCCTGTTGTCTCGGGGTTTCCGAAGAGACGATTAGTGTTGTCCAGCGCTATCCCGTTGGGTGGCGCGAACCGGATCATCCCGGTCCCGTTGTCCACCCGCCAGACGCCGTTCAGCTCCTCAGGTGTGGGTGCGCTCCCCTTGAGGAACGAGTCGTCGAGACTCGGACTCGGCCCGGGGGCCGCCGGAACAGCCGACTGCTCGTCGCGGAGCGTTTGGTAGGCGGCTACCCCGACCAGAGGAATGACGATCGCTGCCACCGCAGCGACAGCCAGCGCTCGGGCCCGATCACTCCGCCGCCGCTCGTCCATGCGGTACTCAAAGTCCTCACGCGCTTTCATCAGGTCTGACTCGGTCACGACCACACCTCCGGTGACGTCGGCGATGTCCCTCATCAGCTGTTCCTCGATGCTGCTCATGGGGCCACCTCGATCCGCTCTTTCAGCGTTTGCAGTCCACGATGCGTGTGCGCCTTGACCGATCCCTCGCTGATCCGCAAGAGCCGGGCTGTCTCGGCGACGGACAGCTCAAGGACGTACCGGCAGGCCAGAACTTGCCGCTGGCGTCGGGCCAACGTCCGCATGACCGCTACCAGAGACTGCGATTCCTCGCGGCCCACTGTCGTGTCCTCCGGACTCTCTTGGTGCTCTGGCACCAGCATCAGTGGTCTCGCGGCCCGCTGCGTGACCTGCCGCCGCACCCAGGATCGCGAGCGGTTGAGCACAGCCGAACGCAGATACGCCTCGGCGGCTTCCGGGTCTTGCAGCGTTCGCCAATGGCGGTGCAGCGCCATGAACGCGTCCTGAACGGCGTCTTCGGCAGCCTCGCGGCTACCCAACATGACGACGCCGAGGCGCAGGAGCGCCGCGTAGTGCTGCCGGAACAACGCCGCAACACACTCATCGTCAGCAGCGCGCGCCGTCGTCGCACGCGACCTGCCGCCGCCCCACCCATCCGTGGAGAGGAATTCTTCTGACGCCGAACTCGCCATACCCGAGAGTCGTTCAGCCGCCGAAAAGGTTGACGTCGCCGGTTGCTGGGTTCGGGACTGCGCCGCAGAATCTGGTCGTAGCCACCTGGGAGTGCGTCCGGTTGTCCCGATCTCGCGATCGACCACGGGCCCACCGTACGGTGGACCCGTGCACAAGAACAGACTCGTTCCCCATCTTTCTGGGCTCGGCACGACGAACTTCGCCGAGATGTCGGCG
>JAHELE010000015.1 GCA_024644345.1 Actinomycetes bacterium
CTGCTGAAGAGTCCCTTGTCGGGGATCTCGTCGATCCGCAGGTAACCCCGCACGGCGAGGTCAACGATGGTTGCGGTCACGTCCAGAACATTCGCCTGCTCGTCGATCAGCGTGCCCAGCAACCCGGGCCGCAAGTTATCCGGTGGTGACCATTCGACCGGCCCCTCCCCCGAGTCACCAAAGGGACGCATCTCTTCGGCGCCCGACGCGTCGGGCAGCGGCGCAAGCCCGGGAATCTGCCCGATGAATCTGCGGTCGCGCCCCCGACGAAGGAGCCACCAAACCACGCCCGCCCCGAGCCCCAGCACGGCTGCTCCGGCACCCACAGTCGCTGGATTCACCGCAAACGCACGCTGCAGTGACCACCTCTGCTGGTACACCGCAGGAGGCACGTCCACTGTGCCCGGCGGCATGGTGACGACGATCGACATCCCTTTCCCGTTGCCGAGTTCACTCGCTTGAGCGGTGAAGGACGCCGAACCGATCGACGGCTCGTCGCACGGCTGCACCCCGCCATACCGCCCCGTAAAGCACCTGCCGTCCTTGACCTGCGGAGCCTCGACCCGCACTGTCGCTTGCCGGATGGGGACCGACCAGTCGGTGCCGATCGCGTCCCAGTAGAGCTCGTCGTAGCCGTCGAAGCTGTTGAGCGCGCCTTCTACGCGGTACCTCAGCAGGTACGACTGCGCTCCAATGATCGTGGTGTCGGGATCCCCCACCCGAATCGAGAGAACACTGCCTTCTTGAGATACCTGCAGATCCGTGGGTGCGCCAGAAGGGCTGGTGACGCGGATGTCCTTGATCGCCACCACTCGGTCATATGACTCGTCGATGGTCGTCTCCGAGCTCTCTGGTGTAAACGGCTCGGAGACGGGATAGCGGTTCGGGATCAGCCGGTATATGCCGTGGCTGCGGTCGGTGAAGGTGTAGCTGATCCGCTCAGAAACGTCGAGTGACCCATCGTCGTTGATGCTGACCCCAACGTCGTACTGCCCGATGTAGCCATCACCTGCAGCAGCGGACGCCTGGAGTGCAGAAACCGGAAGGGTCAGCGCCGCTACTGCAAGGGCCGCGAGCATCCTGGCACCGTGGGTCATTGCCCGACGCATCTGGCCCCTCCGCTCAGTCGCCTCGACCCTGCCGGGCGATCGCCCGGTCGGCGTCACGTTTGGCTTCCCGCTCCGCTAAAGAGTGTCGCTTGTCGTACGACTTCTTTCCCCGCGCAACGCCGATCTCGACCTTCGCATACCCGTCCTTGAAGTACAGCGAAGTCGGGATGATGGTGAGTCCCGATTCCTTTGTCTTCGCCGTGAGCTTGCGAATCTGGTCTCGGTGCAGGAGCAGCTTGCGGACGCGTCGCGGTTCATGGTTCGTCCACGTTCCCTGGGTGTACTCAGGGATGTGGACATTGTGCAGCCACACTTCGCCGTCCTGGACGGCCGCGTATCCATCGACGAGAGATGCTCGCCCTTCACGGAGAGACTTGACCTCGGTACCGGTCAGCACCAGGCCGGCCTCAAACGTGTCTTCGATGTGGTAGTCGTGGCGCGCCTTGCGGTTCTGGGCCACCAGAACGCGCCCCTTCTCGCGGGGCATGGCTACCCCTCGTCAATCAGGGGCAGTGCCGCAGTCAGACCTCGCAACACCTCAAGCGCCCGCTGCTCAGCCGCCTCAGGTGGAGCGGCCACGTCAACGAGCACGTCTGGCTCGATCCCCCGACCATCGATAACACGGCCGGTGGGTGTCAGGTAGCGCCCGATGGTGAACTCGATCGCCGAGCCGTCGGGAAGCACACTCGGTTCTTGGACCGAGCCCTTGCCGTAGGTGCGCGAGCCGACGACGACGGCGCGACTTCGGTCCTGGAGTGCCGCCGCGACCACCTCTGCGGCGCTGGCGGTACCACCGTCTACCAGGACGACGACGGGAGTGATCGTGTCGCCGCGCCCGATCGCCGAGAGCACCCGGTCAGGGGCATCTCGTTGCTCGTACGAGACGACCGGGCCGCCGTCCAGGAAGACCGACGCGACCTCGACTGCTTCGTCAAGCAGCCCCCCGGGGTTGCCGCGCAGATCGAGCACCACGCCGCCCGCGAAAGTGGACGGGTCAGCAGACATGGCCTCGCGGACGTCCCGTCCCACGCCTCGGGTGAAGGTTCTGATTCCGATCCTGGTCACCCCGTCAGCAAGCTGTTCGACCGTGACGTCGGAGGTGTTGAGTACCGAACGCTCGACCGTCAGGGTCGTCACGACCCCTCCCCGAAGGGCTCCGATCGTCACCTCGCTCCCGTTGGGGCCACGGAGTCGCTGGACCACCTCACCGACCGATCCGCCCGACGTGGGCCAACCGTCGACCGAGGCGATCACGTCACCGGGGACCAGGCCCGCGTCTTCGGCGGGTGATCCTTTCTGGACGCTGGAGACAACGACCCCGGTGCGGCCGGCCCGAACCCACAGACCGACACCGGAGTAGCGACCCTGGAGCGCGTCCTCGAAGGAGGCGTACTCGCTGGGGTCGTAGTAGGACGACCATCGGTCGCCCAACGACTTGAGCATCCCTTCGACGGCTGCCCGTTCGAGCTCTGCCCGGTCCACCGGCTCGGCCGCGGACTCCGAGATGCGATCAGCAGCGGCGTCGATGACGCCGTTGGTGGACGACGAGCTGCCGACCACTCCGGTGATCACGCCGGCGCCGTAGGAGACTCCGACCGCCACCACCGCCGACACGGCGATGAGGAGGCGACGGCTGAGCGTGGACATGAGCGCCAGTCTACGGGCGGCGCGGCCGTGGCCAGCCTCGGTCCACCGCCGACCGGGCCATTGCGCCCGAATTCACCGTCAACTGGAGGTTGAGCGTCAGGGACAGAACTCTGACTGCGGGGTCTTCGTCCCCCCGAACCACCCCATCGGGTCGTGCGGGACACCGTTCACATGCACCTCGAAGTGCAGGTGGGAGCCGGTGGAGTAGCCCGTCGAGCCGACGAACCCAATCACGTCCCCTTTGGACACCCGATCGCCGGCCTCGACGTTGAAGCCGGACTGGTGGGCGTAGAAAGTGGCCAGGCCGTTTCCGTGATCGACCAAAGTGTTGTTGCCATAGGGACCGCTCAACTCTTGCTTGGTCCAGATGACGACCCCCGCGCGCGCCGCAAGGATCTCGGTGCCGCTCGGAGCGGTGATGTCGACGCCGGTGTGACAGCTGCGGTACCCGTAGACCGGGTGGGTCCGCCACCCCACGTCACCAGTCTTGGGATAACCCGGCAGGGGCCAGGACAGCTTGCCGGTGGCCGTGCCGGTCGAGGCCGCCTGGGCGATCTGGGCCTGCAGCGCCTTGCGGGCAGCGTCGAGATCGGCCAGACGTTGCTGCTCAGCCGCCTTCTCCTGGGCGGCCACCTTCAGCGAATGGGCTCGGGTCGAGATCAGCTGCTTGACCTCGCGCTTGGCCTGGCGGGCCTCGTCAGCCAGCTCCCGCAGCTGCTCGACCTGCTTCTCGGCCTCCGCCTCGGTGGCCTCGATGGCCTGCTCCGTCACCTGCATCTGCTGCTGACGTGCGGCGAGGACCGACTTGTCAGCATTGAGCTGGTCGACGACCTCAGACTGTGCGTCGGTGACCGACTGGGTAGCCATCACGCGTTGGACGAAGTCGGTCGGCGACTCGGAGTCGAGGACGACCTCGAGCTCGGCGTAACCACCGGTTTGGTACTGGTAGCGGACGATGCGCGCGATCAGCGTCTCCGAGCGCACAATCCGGCGCTCGGCCTGTTTGATCTCGGTCTGGACGTTGACCTGTTGAGCCCGAAGCTGTCGCAGCTTCTGGCGGATCAGCGCCAGGCGGTCACGTGCGCCCGACAGCCTCCCGGCCGCTGCGTCGTACCTTGCCCGGGCTGCTGGCAGCTGCGACTGCGCGCGCTCCAACTCGGCCGCCGCTTTCTGCAGTCGCGCGGAGGCACCCTCGAGTGCAGACTCCGTCTGGTCGATCTTGTTGTTGAGCTGGTCAGCCTTGTCGATCAGGTCGTCAGCGGACGCCGGCGCCAGGACGCCGGCCACCAGGGCAGCGGTCGCCAAGGTGGCGGCTACAACAGCACGCGCACGCATGATCGACCCTCCTCTCCCCTGAAGTCTCGGCGCAATTGGCTGTGGACTTCACTGCGGTCACACACGAAGGTACTTCAGCAACGTCAGGTAGGAGACAACAATCGATACCAAGAGGCCGATCGACATCACGATCCCGCAGGTGGCCATCACGTGGCCCCAGTTGATCCAGCTGGCCTCATTGAAGGCGAACGACTCGCGGAAAAGCCGGTCGATGAGCAGGTACTTGCCCACCACCAGGGCGACACAGGCCAGCAAACCCCCCACAAGTCCGGCAAATGCCCCCTCCAGCAGGAAGGGAAGCTGGATATAGAGGTTCGACGCACCCACCAGCCGCATGATGGAGGTCTCCCGTCTTCTGCTGAACGCGGCGACCCGGATCACGACCACGATCAGCAGGACAGTCGCGATCAGGGCGACAAAGGCCACCCCCAGAGCTCCCACCTGGAACCCGTTCAGCACGTTGAAGACCGTGTCGAAGAACGACCGCATGTCGACGACGTTCTCCACACCCGGACGACCCTCGAAGGCGCTGGCCACTTCGTTGTAGTCGTTCTCCGGGTCGACCAACTTGGCCCGAAAGGACTCCTGCAAGTCATCGGCGGTGATGTTGTCGGCGATCTCAGAGTTGGCGAACTGCTCCTGGAAGCGCTCGAATGCGTCCTGCTTGGACTCGTAGAACACCTCGCTCACCTGCGGCAGCTCTTGCAGGTCCTGCTGAATCTGGGCGCGCTGGGCATCGGTGACGGCGCCGTCTGGACAGGTCGCCCGGTCGCTGTCGATATCGCGACAGAGGAACAGCGATACCTCGACCTTTCCCAACCAGAACTTCTGCATCTCGTTGATCTGCTGGCGGATGAGGTTGGCCGTGCCGAGCAGGGCCAGCGCGATGCTGATCACGAGCACAGCGGCCACGGTCATGGTGAGGTTGCGGCGCAGACCGGTAGCGGCCTCGCTCACGACAAGACTGATGCGCATGGCGTCCTTCCGACCTCAGCGTGCGTAGCCGTAGACACCGCGCGCCTGGTCGCGCACGAGATGGCCGCGTTCAAGCTCGATGACCCGACGCCGCATCTGGTCGACGATGTCAGCGTCGTGGGTTGCCATCACCACCGTGGTTCCGGTGCGGTTGATGCGATCGAGCAGCTTCATGATGCCGACGCTGGTGTGCGGGTCAAGGTTCCCCGTCGGTTCGTCGGCAATCAAGATCACGGGTCGGTTGACGAAGGCCCGAGCCACAGCGACGCGCTGCTGCTCACCACCGGACAACTCACCGGGGTACCGGTCCTCCTTGCCGGCCAGGCCGACCAGCTCGATCACCTCAGGGACCACCTTGGCCACGAGGTGGCTCGGGCGTCCGGTCACCTCCAGCGCAAAGGCGACGTTTTCCAGCACGGTCTTGTTGGGAAGGAGGCGGAAGTCCTGGAAGACCGTTCCGATCTGACGACGCAGCTGTGGAACCTTCCAGTTCGAGAGCCGGGCGACGTCCTTGCCGGTGACGAACACCTGACCGGACGTGGCGCGCTCTTCCCGCAGGACCAGCCGCAGCAGCGTCGACTTGCCCGAGCCGGATGCACCTACCAGGAAGACGAACTCGCCCTTGTCGATCTCCAACGACACATGGTCGAGGGCCGGCCGCGCTTGGCTCGGGTAGATCTTGGTGACGTCGTCCAACCTGATCATGGGAGGGCCCGGCCGGGTCGGGGACAGGGGAAGCGGGCGCGAGGGCCCGTGAACGACCGGGAGGCACAGTCTACGGCCAGCCGAGCAGCGCTTCGATCACCCTGGCCGCCTGCGCGTGGCGTTGGTCCGGTGCTGACCGGACGTTCAGGTGAGGTGCAAGCAGAAGAGGCGCGGCCGTAGCCGCACCTCTTCTGTCCGCTCGTCGCGAGAGCGATTAGTGCTTGCGGTGGTACGAGGCCGGAATCAAGCGACCCGGACCGAGTAGGAGCAGGGCTCCAACCGCGATCAACAGGAGCGAGATCCCCACTGCTCCGGAAATCGGAACGTCCGGACCAGTCTTTGGAAGCGCACCGGCAGTCGTCTGGGTCTCGGTGACCTCAGGAGAGCTGCTCTTGGGCGGTTTGCTTCCCGAGTTCTGGGTCGAGATCGAGGTGCTCGGTGCCGCAGATGACGACGAGGTGCTCGGTGCTGCCGACGATGACGAGGTGCTCGGCGAGGCCGAACCGGTGGTTTGCGTCTCTGTGACCGAGGGGCTCGTCGGAGGCTTGGTCGTCGGAGGCTTAGTCGTCGGCGGCTTGGTCGTCGACGGCTGCGTGGTCACGGGCTTGGTCGTCGACGGCTGCGTGGTCACGGGCTTGGTCGTCGACGGCTGCGTGGTCACCGGCTTGGTCGACGAAGCCGGGGCGCTCGACGTGACTGGTCCGGGCACCTTGCAGTCGTTCTCGTAGATCGCCATGCCTTCAGCGGTCCAGTTCAGGCCGTCATGGACCCCCTGGATCGGCGGGATGATGTCGCCCCAGTCGTCGTCGCTCATGGGCGGCGGGTACTCAGCTGTGGGGTCGAAGACTGGCCCACCGTGCTCGAGGTAGTGATCGCCTTTGCCGTTGTCGTTGCCGAGATTCCCGTCAACCGCGTCAGGATCTACCGTGATCACCACGTAGGGGTTTGTCACTGAGTTCGTGCGGTGGCAAATGGTGACGTTGTCAGCGTTACCGGGTTGGCCACCCGGGTTCGCGACAGCTGTTCCCATCCCCAGCCACGGGAGTGGCGCCAGGGCCACCATGAGAGCTCCACCCCAACGGGCAGCCCGGGTCTTCCGGGAAACCGCCATGACCGTTCCCTCCCTCGCGCCGGGCCGGTCTCACCGCTCGCTCCCCGTGACCACTGGGCGCCTCACGCCCTGGGTGACCGTAACGCAGTCACGGATCAATGCTTCCCTAGCTCAAATCTTAGTCGGTGGCCCTCACGCAGTGTGGTAGCCACCCTGACGAATCACCCGTTTGGCCGGGCCTCGCCACTGACTGAGGGTAGCGGAGGGCAGGTCTGGGGCGCAGCCCAATCACCGAGCTCACCAGGCCCCCTGGTTACTCACCAGTAGGACTAGTGGGACGCGCCCTGGTTCTGTTGCTGCATGCGCCACCGGATACCGGCCTCGATAAACACGTCGAGATCGCCGTCGAGGACGGGCTCGGGGTTTCCGACCTCCACCTCGGTGCGCAGGTCCTTGACCATTTGGTAGGGGTGCAGAACGTACGAGCGCATCTGGTTGCCCCACGAGCCTCCAGAGTCACCCTTGAGGGCATCCATCCGGGCCTGTTCCTCCTGCCGACGGCGCTCGAGCAGCTTGGCCTGCAGGACGTTCATCGCCGTTGCCCGGTTCTGCAGTTGTGAGCGCTCGTTCTGGCAGCTCACCACGATTCCGGTCGGCAGGTGCGTGATGCGCACTGCCGAGTCGGTGGTGTTGACTCCCTGCCCCCCAGGCCCACTACTGCGGTACACGTCGACGCGGATCTCATCGTCGGGGATCTCGATGTGGTCCGTCTGCTCGACGACTGGCACGACCTCGACGCCGGCGAACGACGTCTGTCTCCGGCCCTGGTTGTCGAAGGGTGAGATGCGTACCAGCCGGTGCGTTCCCTGCTCAACGCTGAGGGTGCCGTACGCGTACGGGGCCTTGACCGCGAACGTTGCCGACTTGATCCCGGCCTCTTCGGCGTACGACGTGTCGTAGACCTCGGTGGGGTAGCCGTGGCGCTCACACCACCTCAGGTACATGCGCATGAGCATCTCGGCCCAGTCAGCGGCGTCTACCCCACCGGCCTCCGCCCGCACCGTGACGAGAGCCTCCCGGGCGTCGTACTCACCGGACAGCAACGTCAAGACCTCTTGCTCACCGACCGCTTTGGTCAGGCTCTCGATCTCGGTATCGACCTCGGCGAGGGTCTCGGCGTCTCCTTCGTCCTGGGCGAGCTCGAGCATGACCCCGAGATCGTCGACCCGCTGGCGTAGAGCAGCCATCCGGCGGATCAGCCCCTGGACGGACGACAACCGGCTGGTCACCTTCTGCGCTGCCTCGGGATCGCTCCACAGGTCGGGAGCGGCAGCTTGTTCCTCCAGGGTCGCGACCTCTTCGCGGCGGCGCGGCAGATCGAGCACTGTCTCGATGCTGCTCAGGGTCGTCTGCAGCTGGGCGATCGCCTCAGCGGGGTCGGGGTTGGCCACGTCGCACGAGCGTACGTGATGGGCGGCCGCTCAATGTCAGGGCCCGCTGAGCCGATCAGGGGATTGAGCCGTTGGGAGTACCCGAATGTCGCAGGGTCACACCGCTACCGCAGTGTCGCTGCTCGTGAGCTGCGCCACCGTGGCCATGCTGGCTGCCCCGGGGCTGGCCGACGAGCGTGACTCGAGCCTGGCGCGTGCCGCCACCAACATCCCCCCGATCGCGGTCGACGACACTGCCAGCGTCAGCTCTGGTGGATCCGTGCTCATTCCCGTCCTGGACAACGACTCCGATCCGGACGCCAGCTCATCCACGGCCTTCTTCCTCGACAGCATCACCTCACCACCGGCAACAGGAAGCGCTGACCTCGCCGACGGCGGAATCACGTACACAGCCGCGGCCGACCACGTGGGCACCGACCAGTTCAGCTACGCAGTAAGCGACGGCGAGCTCACGGCCGAGGCGGTCGTCACGGTTACCGTCACCTCCACCCCTAACCAGTCGCCCGCCCCCACAGCTGACCAGGGTCGAACCCGCTGGGGGTCGCCACTGGTTCTCGACGTCCTGGCCAACGACACCGACCCCGACGGCGACTCCCTGAGAGTGCTCGGGGTGCGACGCCCTGAGCACGGCCGCGCGGAACTGGTTCGCGGAATGGTGCGGTATGTCCCTCGAGGCAAGTACGTAGGCTCCGACACACTCGAGTACACGGTGGCCGACGGTCGCGGGGGAACAGCTGCCGGGACCGCGGAGGTGAGGGTGCGTCCACGCTTCGACGTCACCTTGAAGCGCACGAGCACTCCGATCGCCCTCCAGGCCATGGACGTGAGAGGAGTGTTGTCCACCCGGCTGGACGGGCCGGTTACCGTCAAGCTTCAGCGTCGCAGTGAGGCGGGTCGCTGGTTCACGGTGCGCGAGCGGAGAGTACGAGGAGACGACTCCTTCTCACTGAGCTGGAAGCCGGGCCAACCGGGGGCGACGGTGGTACGACTCCGCGCTACCTGGGCCGGGGGGCACCACAACACTTCGGCCATCGAGCGACTGCGGGTTGAGGCGAGGTTTAGCCCCACGGTCAGCAGGGTGACTGCCAAGGACGTTCCGCACACATGGCGCCCAGGGTGCCCCGTCCCCCCATCCGGTCTGCGCAAGATCCAGATGAACTACTGGGACTACAAAGGCCAACTCCAGCGAGGCACCTTGATCGGTGCGGCGTACGTCACGTCCCACTACCTAGCCATCTTCCGTCGAGCCTTTACCAGCCGGTTCGCCATCAAGAAGATGTATCCGGCTGATCGCTTCGGCGGTGTTGACGAGCGAGCGATGCGAGCCGGCAACACATCAGCCTTCAACTGCCGACATGTGACGGGTAATCCCTACCGCATGTCGCAGCATTCCTACGGCAATGCCATCGATATCAACACCTTCGAGAACCCCTACGTGACCGGGTCGAAGGTCTATCCCCCCAAGGCAGCTGTGCCGTACTACTACCGTCGCCAGTTCCATTTGCAGGATCCCGGCGTCATCACCTCTCGCTCGCCAATCGCCCGTGAGCTCTGGCGGCAGGGCTGGGCGTGGGGTGCACGGTGGGGAAACCCCGACTACCAGCACTGGTCGAGCAATGGTGGCTGACCTTGCCTGGCGAGCGGCGGCGACTCTCACCATGGGTGTCATCAGCTTCGGGCTCGCCGGCTGCAGCGACGACCGGCAGGCGGACTCATCGTCGGCTGCTCTGCCGCCGCACGGGGCCAGCGCAGTACCCACCGACCTTCCCGGCTCGCGCAGCGGCGACCTCGGACCGGAGCACCTGCCGACGCCGGACGAACTCGGACGTGGATGGCAGTACCGAGTCGACCGGGGGAACGCAGAGGACGGGTACCGCGGAAGCGGCGAACCCGCGACGGCCCGAGAACCACAGAGCGTGCTCGCCGCGATAACTCCCCTGGGTTGTCGGCCCGCCCGGTTGCCACAGCCACGATCCGCCCTCGAGGTGACCTATGCCCGAGACGAGCTACCCGGCGTCGGCCTTCTGCTGCGGTTCGACGATGAGGCCTCTGCCCATCGCTTCTTCAGCACGCACGCCCGGGTCCTGGAGCGATGTGTCGGCTCTCGACACATCGACCTTCTCGTCCATGAGCGACGCGAGTCGTTGATTGTCACCACACGCACGGAGCAGCTCGGGCGAACGCCGGTGTGGGCCGAGGGCATGAGCTACAACGGAACCGATGTCATGTTGGTCGCCATTGCAGATCCATCACAACACTCAGTGCGATCGGTCGTCGAGGCGCTGACGTAGCAGCGACAGCTCGGCCCGCGCCCCCTAGAGTCAGGGCGCGGAGGTGTAGGTGATCAAGTATCTGGGGTCCAAGCGAACCCTCGTGCCTGTTCTCGGCGCCATGGCAAGTGCCGTCGAGGCCACGACGGCCCTTGACCTCTTCACCGGCACAACCCGAGTCGCTCAAGAGTTCAAGCGTCGCGGAATCGACGTCACGGCCGCCGACATCGCCACCTACAGCGAGGTGCTGGCGAAGTGCTACATCGCAACTGATGGTCGCGACGTCGACGCCCTGTCCCTGGACGCCGCGCTGGCCGAGCTTTCTGCTCTCCCCGGACGTCGTGGCTACTTCACCCGCACCTTCTGTGAGGAGTCCCGCTACCTGAACCCCAAGAACGGTGAGCGGGTCGACGCCATGCGCGACCACCTGGCGGAGAACTACGTCGACTCACCACTGTTTCCTGTCTTGCTGACGGCCCTTCTGCTGGCAGCCGATCGCGTGGACTCGACGACCGGTGTGCAGATGGCGTACTTGAAGCAGTGGGCACCGCGGGCGCTGCGGGATCTCGAACTGCGGGCACCCGAACTGCTGCCCGGGCCGGGTCTTGCAGTACGCGGCGACGCATCCGTCCTCGTCGAGACCTTGCCGCACACCGATCTCGCATATGTGGACCCCCCGTACAACCAGCACCGCTACTTCACGAACTACCACGTATGGGAGACCTTGGTGCGCTGGGACCAACCGGACCACTATGGCGTGGCCTGCAAGCGGGTCGACGCGCGTGATGAGTCGACCAAGAGCGTGTTCAATCGCAAGCGCGAGATGCCAGAGGCCCTGCGCCGGATTGTGAGCAAGACGTCGGCCGACACAGTGATCGTCAGCTACAACGACGAGTCCTGGGTGACGCCAGACGAACTCATGCGGTGGTTGATCGAGGCCGGATACGAGGACGTGAGGCTGCTGGCGTACGACAGCAAGAGGTACGTCGGGGCGCAGATCGGCATCCACAATCCGTCCGGCCACAAGGTGGGAGCAGTCAAACGGCTCCGAAACACGGAGTACATCCTCGTCGCCGGCGATACCCAGCGGGTCGAAGCGGCCTCCGCTGCGGCAGCCCACCCCAGACTCAAGGCATGACTGCGGTTCGCGCGGTCGCAGTAGCAGAGACCGACGCGGTGCCGCCCGATCCGGCAGTGACGGTGCTTGTGACGGGCAGCTCGATGCGCGCGGCGAGGGCGACTGACACCGTTGTTCCCGTTGTGGAGATCTCAAGATTCAGGCGTGGCCCAAGAAGACCCGCGTTCGCCAGGTAGTCACGAACCGCCCGCTCCGCCGCTCGCTCGTCGAGCGGAATGGGGCCGGCGGAGGGAAGGCCCTGGAGGTATATCGACTCCTCGTCGACCGACTGGGCCCCGGCGAGTGCCGCGCCATCAGCAGCGTCGTAGACGCGGTCCGCACCGTCACCGACATCAACAGTGGCATTGGGTGCCGAGCCTGTCAGCATGACGGTGTCGTTGCCGCCGTACGTATGAATGATGGTGTCGGGGGCATAAACGCAAAAGTCCTCGCGGGCCGGGGTGCCTTCAATGGCGGTCCCTGTGTAATACCGCAATCGATGGAAACCCACGCCCTCGGAAGAGAAGTTGGACTTACCGAGGGGGCACTGTTCGATAGCGGCGTCAGGCATGGTCGGGGAGAAAGTAACGTCTCCCTGCATGCGTGTTTCGTCTCCGTAGGCGATGGTGCAGTAGTAGGACCCGGTGGGCCAAGATGAGCCGTACTGTGGGAAGACCGTGACGCTCGGCGGAACGGCGTCGTAGTGAACGGTCTCTCCGAAGGTCTCGGTCAGGCCGCAACCTCGCACGTCGAGCCAGTACCCCGCCGGTGCGTCCAAGTCGAGGGTGACGGCATACGGAACCCCAGGTAGAGACTCGTCGGGTGTGGCATACACCTGCGCGAGGTAAGTGATCGCCCCTCCGTCCACTGGTTCGGCGAACACGAGACAAGGAATGCCACCGTTGAACCCGCCTGGGGTGTATTGGACGCACGCATCGACCTCGGTCCCAGGGCGTGCGAAGACCTCGAAGGCGTCTGCGCTGGCTGATGCCTGGTGCGGCAAAAACAGTCCCAGAGACGCCGCTGCGAGCAGTACGGCAGCCACGGATCTGGGTGCGTTGCGGCTCATGCTGACTTCCTTCCCTCAGTCGAGGTATCGGTTGATCAACGCCACGGATGTAGCACTGACGGAACCTGGACTCTCCAGATTGCCTTCGGCTTGCAGCCCCCGCCTGTGGGAGCCTTCAGCATCCAAGTCAGAGGTTGGAAGCATCCGCCGTGGCTGCCTATCGGACGCGAGAAATGGGGTCACTTGTATCGGCGACAACGACCTGGCGCACGGTTGCCGCGTACCATCGAGCGCCGCCGCGAGACGTTGGGACGCCCCCGTTGTTCAGCACCTCGGCTATCGCCTTGTAAGTCGCTCCAATGGCACGCTCGCTGACGATGCGCTCTCGAACGTCGTCGGGGATGCTCGGCGGTCTTCCGAGTCGTACCCCCTGAGACTTCTTGACTGCCAGGGCATCCTTCGTCCTTTGACCGATGATGCGCCTTTCCCACTGAGCAGCGCTGGCCATGACGCTCGCCAGGAACTCACCGCCCGGTGTGCTGAGGTCGATGCCCAAGTCAAGTGCGACCAGGTTCCAGCCCTCGGACTGTGCCCGTCCCATCAGACCGGCGAAGTCGAGCAGTGAGCGGCTCAACCTGTCCAACTTCGAGACGACCAGTACCTGAGCCTCACCCGACGCGAGCGTCTCCAACGCACCAGCGAGAGCGGGCCGACCCGAGAGTGACCGGCCCGAGCCCGTCTCCGTCAAGATGGGCGCCAGGTCCCAGCCACGATGAGTGGCCTCTCGCTCGATGACTGCCTGCTGAGCGGCGATTGCGACTCCGATCAGCCAACTCGCGGCGCTCGCTTCTGGCGTGTGGGAGGCTTCGCGGACTGTTCCGGTACTAGCGATTGGGATTCGATGCGGCTACGGGGTGCACGGGGCTGGGTCCTGGTGTTGGCGACTGCTGTGGTGGCTGCCGGGCTGGGTGTGGTGCCGGGGGTGGTGGGTGCTCGTTCGGCGGCGGCTACGACTTCTAATGCAGTTGCCGGTGGCGGCAGTGGTGGGACCGCAGCGGCGATCACCACTGGCTTCAACCACACATGTGCGTTGATGTCCGGTGGTGGCGTCAAGTGCTGGGGGCTCAACTACACAGGACAACTGGGCGATGGCAGCCGGACTAACTCGACGACACCGGTGCGGGTAGTGGGCCTGGGTAGTGCGGTCACCGCCATCACCGCTGGCCAGGTCCATTCGTGTGCACTGATGTCCGTTGGTGGAGTCAGGTGTTGGGGGTACAACGCCTTTGGGCAACTGGGCGATGGCAGCCGGGCTGACTCGACGACACCGGTGCGGGTAGTGGGCCTGGGTAGTGCGGTCACCGCCATCGCCGCTGGTGGCAACTACACATGTGCATTGATGACCGCCGGTGGCGTCAAGTGCTGGGGGCTCAACAGCGCAGGGCAACTTGGTGCACGCCACACATACCTCTCGGCGAAACCGGTGCGAGTGGTCGGCTTAGATGGCCGAGCCATCGCGATCACTGCCGGGAACGTTCAGACGTGTGCATTGATGTCCGACGGGGGTGTCAAGTGCTGGGGCGCAAACAACAGCGGTCAACTTGGCGATGGGACCCATACTTTCTCGTCCACGCCGGTGGACGTTGTCGGACTCGGTGGTGCGGCCACTGCCATCACTTCTCGGAACTTCTACACGTGTGCGCTGATGTCGCACGGTCCAGTTAGGTGCTGGGGGGACAACAGATACGGGCAACTGGGTGATGGAACGTACGACAGTTCCAGTACTCCGACGCGGGTGGTCAGGCTGAGGGCCGGGGCGACGGCGATCTCCGCTGGCCTCGGGCACACGTGTGCGCTGATGGCCGGTGGTGGCGTCAAGTGTTGGGGACTCAACTGGAACGGGGAACTTGGCACTGGCACAACAGTCCCCCGCGACGTGCCCACCCCGGTCGATGTTGTGGGCTTGAACGGTGCAGTGACCGCCATCGAGTCTAGTTGGACTCACACATGTGCGTTGCTAGCCGGTGGTGGCGTGCAGTGCTGGGGGTACAACCACTTCGGGCAACTCGGTGATGGCACTACCGGTCGCCGCGTGCCCACCCCGGTGGAGGTTGTGGGCTTCTAGTCTTCTGACGATCTCCATTACTGCTCGTCAGCAGCACACAACGGTGTGTTGCTGTCTAAGCGAGCGGACGCCGAGCACTCAGTCAGGAGTCGCAAACGTCCACTGTGATGCCGGTTGGGATACCACCGACCGCACGGTGGCCGGGTACTGGCTAACCGCTTCGGGAAGGGCCAGGCCGGCTCGGATTCCCGACGCCAAGTGCTCGATCGCATCCGGCCATACCTGCCGCAGCTCAATCTGACGCCGGCGCTTGACGTGACGAACCCAGCCGATCGGTAGCGGGGACACCATGACCGCTATGGCGACGGCTACCGCCAACGACGCCGACATGACATAGACCAGGAGTCCGGCTGTCACCGACAAGCAGAGAGTCGATCCGATCAGCCGCTTCGACGTGACATGCGTCAGGCCTGCGTCCGATAGAAGATTCGATAGCCCTGACCTCCGCCGACCATGGGTCCACTGCGGCACGACGGACCACCAGACGATGAGCATCAGTCCCAGTCCGAGGATCAGCGGGATCACGGTCTCGGTCACCATGTGCTCCCGGCTTTCAACAGACTCGCAAGGTCAATCCCTCTCTCACCGAACCGCTCGGCATGCGGTGGGAAGCCAGAACCTCGCACAAGTTCACTGTCACGCCAATGGAAGAGTTGTTCCAGCTCAATGACATCGCCCTCGGTTCGTCCCGGAACCCCAACGATTTCGCGTACCCGTCGATTCCCCTGAGCATCGGTCATCGCATGTACGACGATGTCGACTGAAGAAGCGACGGTCGGGACGACAAAAGCGTGCCCAACGTTCTCCCCGGCGAGTAGCGGGAGAGTGCACATCTTGGTGACGGCGTCGCGCGCCGAGTTGGCGTGGAGAGAGCACATGCCCGGCAGGCCGCTGTTCAAGGCAATGAGTAGATCCAAGCATTCCTCTTGGCGTATTTCGCCGACGATGATCCGCGATGGCCTCATTCGCAGCGCCTCCTTGACAAGTCGTCGCAGGCGGATCTCCCCGGTGCCCTCCAGGCTTGGTTGGCGAGTCTGCATCGCGACGACATCGGGGAGCGGCACCTTGAGCTCAAAGACCTCCTCGACGGTGACGACGCGCTCGCCGGGGGGAATGCTTGCGGCGAGGCAATTGAGCAGGGTGGTCTTCCCTGCCTGTGTGCCGCCAGACACGATGATATTGAGCCCTGACACAACGCACGCTTCAAGGAACCGAGCCGCGTGCTGGGTCAGCGTGCCGAGGTACACCAGCTGTTCCAGACGTTCCGCTCTGACAACGAACTTCCGAATATTCACTGCCCAGTGCTCGCGCGTGATGTCAGGTATGACCACGTGGATGCGACTGCCATCAGGCAACGTCGCGTCGACAAACGGCGAGCTGAGGTCGACTCTCCGGTTGGAGGGCTTGAGCATCCGCTCCACGAGATCGCGTACCTGCTCTCGGCTCAGCAAGGTGGGAGTCAGCTCGCTTCGCCCTCCCCTGGCAACAAAGACTCTGCCGGGGGCATTGATCCAGACTTCTTCGACAGCGGGATCATCGAGATACTGCTGAAGGGGTCCCATGCCGGCAACCGCGTCGACGACATCGCGGGCGACCTGCGCGCTGTCTGCGATCGGGACCGCCGCGCTGCCCAGGCTGCGCTCGGCGTAGTCGGCCAGCACCTCGTCGACTACCGTCCGAACCGCGCCAGGGTCAACGAGGGGGTCGATCCCCCTTACCCGGACTCGATCGCGCACTTCTGACTCGACCGCAGACGCCGCATCCATCGCCTACCCCACTCCCTTTCTTGGGTTCGCGGAGCCTAGGGAGTACTGCGTCAATCCCTCAACCGCTTCTTGACATCTGGGGACAACCAATCCCCGGTCGGCCCTGTCCCGCTACGCAGCAGCGCCGCAGGGTCACCGATCGTGCTGTCACGGTGAGTAAGGCGCAGTGGGCAACGCCCCTGACCACGCCACTTTCCGAGACCGACCAGGTGATGGTGCTCGCTCACCTGGCGCGTCCCTCAGTCGCACATTCCGTGCCCTGCTTTCGGCGTGCGTGGGGACGTTTGGCACTGGCCGGGGAGGTATGTGGCGCCACAGGCTGGGGGTGTGTGGCCGAAGGTGGTGTGCGAATGAACCGGGTCGTGGCATCCTTTTCTGTCGTCGTGCTCGTCGGAGCAGGGGTGTTCTCGAACGCGTCGATGAATGACCCCGCGGTTGCAGGGCTGACCGTTGTGGAGCGTTCTCTGAAGGTGACAGCCTCGGCTGAGGTGGTCGGCAGGGCAGCGAAGATCACCTACACGGTCAACCGCAAGCCGAGCGCTGTGGCCTCGAGGCGGTGCACGATGGACAAGACCGTCGAGGTCACGTGCGGCAAGAAGGTGAGCCAGACCCTGCGGTCAACCACCTATCGAAAGGTTGCGAAACATCTCACCTACGGCTCTCACAGGTTCGTCGTCGTCGTTCGCCTGACCAACGGATTGAAGGCACGAGGACGTGTCTCCTTCACCGTCCCCTACCCGTGCCAGGTGGTGAACCTGACCACCGAGGATTCCTCCTTCGGGACCGGGGCAAACCTGCAGACCGCAATCGACACCGCAACCAGTGGCGACACGCTGCAGATCGCGGGTCGGTGTCGGGGAACCTTTGGCATCAGCACTGACCTGAGCCTTCTCGGAACTGGTTCACCGCAAGCCATTCTGGACGCCGCGCAGCAGGGGACGGTGCTGACGGTGTCTTCCAGCGTCGTTGTGTCGTTGACCGACCTCACCGTCACCGGCGGCCTGACCACGGGCGATGGCGGCGGCATATACAACTACGGGACTATGGAGTTGTACGGCACATCATTGATCTCTGACAACACCGCCAGGTTCAACGGCGGCGGCATCTACAACAGTGGGTCGGTGACCCTGAACGACGCGACGCGGATCACCGACAACTGGGTCAACGTCTGCTCGAACGTCGCTGCTATTTGCGGAGGCGGCGGCATCTACAACGACGGTGGGTCGGTGACCCTGAACGACGCGCCGCGGATCACCGGCAACTGGGCCGTTAAGGGCGGTGGCATTTCCAATGCCAGCGGAGAGGTGCTGCTAAGCGGCGAGTCGATGATCGCCGAGAACACCGCTGCGTTCAATGGTGGCGGCATCTACAACGACGGTGGGTCGGTGACGTTGAGAGACGTGTCGCTGATCAGTGGAAACAGCGCTGACGGATACGACGGCACACGGAACGGCGGTGGCGGCATCTACACCGGACCCACCGGGTTGGTTGCCTTGCGCGACTCGTCGTCGATCAGTGACAACACTGCCTCGGTCGGCGGCGGGATCTTGACCAGCGGGGGGCCGGTCACGGTGGACGGCGCATCGTCGATCGTTGGGAACACGGCGGGCCTCTACGGTGGTGGCATCTTCACCGACGGAGCGACAGTCACCCTGACTGAGTCCACATCCACCACCGACAACACCGCTAGGTACGGCGGTGGCATTTGCATCCGTGGCGGATCGGTGACGTTGAACGACTCGACGTCGATCAACGGTAACACCGCGACGTTCGCGGGAGGCGGCATCTCCACCGGCGAAGGAACGGTCACGGTGAACGACTCGACGTCGATCAACGGCAACACCGCCAAGCAGGGGGGCGGCATCCACGTCAGCTATGGAACGGTGACGGTGAACGACTTGACGTCGATCAACGGTAACACCGCTGCTGTGGGAGGCGGTGTCTACAACACATACGGAACTGTGACGGTGAACGGTACGTCGTCGATCAATAGCAACACCGCTACCGAACGGGGCGGTGGAATGGCCACCCGCCATGGAGCGGTGACGCTGAATGCCTTGTCCTCGATTGGCGGCAACACCGCTGCCGTGGGAGGCGGTGGCATCTACATCGGTGGCGGGTCGGTGACGTTGAACGCCTCATCGTCGGTCAGCGGCAACACCGTCACCCGTTGCGGCGACACCGATCGCCATTGCGGCGGCGGCGGCGTCTACAACACCGGCGGCACGTACAATGGTGGTGGATCGGTGACGTTGAACGGTTCATCGTCGGTCAGCGGCAACACCGTCACCAGCTGCGGCGACACCGATCGCAATTGCGGCGGCGGCGGCGTCTTCAACGGCTCGACGGGGTCGGTGACCTTGAGTGGCTCCTCGACGATCAGCGACAACACCGCAGCCCCGGCTGGCGGTATCTACAACATCGGTGGAACAGTGATGCTGGAGGGGGCATCGACGATCAGCGACAACAGCGCGTCCCGAGGGGGCGGCACCTGTAACTACGGCGGAACAGTGACGTTGGACGACTCGTCTTCGATCAGCGGCAACACCGCGAGGTTCCGGGGCGGCGGCACATTCAACGACCTCGCGGGATCCCTTGTCTTGTCCGATTCATCGTCGATTGCCGGCAACATCGCCACCAAAGGCGGCGGTATCTACAACGCAAGTGGCACGCTCACCAACGCAGTTGCCGGAGTGAATGTCTACGACAACACTCCGGACAACATCGCCCCGGTGTGAGCCTGTGTTTCTGCACGACCCCGCACCGACCGACACGAGGAACTCCCGCGCCACCTCAGACGCTGGAGAGAAGCCGATCGACGTCCGACTCGGTGCTGTAGTGCGAAAGACTCACTCGCACGGCGCTGC
Organism: Actinomycetes bacterium; assembly: GCA_024644345.1. Taxonomy (GTDB): domain Bacteria; phylum Actinomycetota; class Actinomycetes; order JAHEKZ01; family JAHEKZ01; genus JAHEKZ01. The sequence continues at coordinate 19,428 of JAHELE010000015.1, forward strand.
CAGACTCGCGGATGCCGAGGGCACGGGTGACCTCCCACGCATAGTTGTGGCCGTGCCATGCGTTGATCCCGGCTTCGTCGAGCCGCCGCGTCGTCTGCTCGGGATCTTCACCGGCAACCCTGAAATACACGGTGGCTGTGCGGTGCTTGGCATGTCCGTACAGAGTGATGCGCTCGTCGGACCCGAGTCCGGCCAACATGCGGTCAAGCAACGCGCTCTCGTGCTCGTGCGCTGCGGTGAGTGAGGTCACGATTCGCTCTCGACGCGACCCCGTCGCGCTGTCGTCAAGCGAAGCAAGGTGGTCAACGGCGGCGGTGACACCGGCGAAGTTGGCGAACGACGGGGTACCCCACTCGAACCGATCGGGCACATCGTTGGCCGACGAGGCCAGCTTGAAGGGCACGATGCCGTCGAGCAGGGCAGGATCAGCAATGAGACAGCCGACGTGAGGCCCGTCCCATTTGTAGGCACTGGTCACGTAGAAGTCGGACCCGAGTTCAGCGATGTCGACCACCCCGTGGGCCGTGCTGTGGACCCCATCGACGTACGTCAACGCTCCCACCGTGCGGGCGGCATCGGTGATGGCCCGGACGTCGGGGCGAGTCCCCAAGACGTTGCTGGCGCCCGTCACGGCGACCAAGCGGGTGCGCTCGTCGAGCAGGTCGTCGTACTGCGCGGTCGGTAGTTCACCGGTCTCCACGTCGATCCTTGCCCACCGCACGTCAACACCCGACGCCTCTGCCCACTGCACCCACGGGCGCACGTTGGCGTCGTGATCGAGCTCAGAAACCACCACGTTGTCGCCGACGCTCCAGTTGCGGGCCAGCGCTTGGGCGAACCGGTAGGTGAGGGTCGTCATATTCGGGCCGAGCACGACACCGCTCGGTTCCGACGACCCGACCAAATCAGCCACAGCCCGGCGAGCAGCGTCTGTCATCTCATCGGACGCGCGACTGCTGGCGAACACTCCCCCGCCGTTGCTCGTGCCGTTTCGATAGGCATCGGCCACCGCCTCGATCACCGAGACCGGCGACTGCGTACCAGCTGCTCCGTCCAACCACACCCGACCGTCCTGGAGGGCCGGGTACAGCGCACGAATACGTTCGACGTCATATGTCATGGGGATGCCTGACCGCCAGCGGTAGAGACGAGAGTGCGGATGACGCGCAGTGCGACCGAAAGCGTCGCGAGGTCGAAGTGGTCACTGGACGCGATCTCATGGAGGGTCGTACGTGCCCGACCGAGGCCCTCGGCGTTGGCGTTCTCCCAGTCGGTGATCCGCTCTTCGGGGCTGCCTCCCTCGGGTGTGAGCGTGAGAACGTTTGAGGTCAGCCCGGCGAGGGCTCCGTACAGGTCGTAGCGCAGCGCCATCCGTGCCAGGGCATGCCAGCGTTCGTCACGCGGCAGCTCGGTGATCCGGCTGAGCATCTTGTCGACCTCGAACCGGTCCGATATCGCGAAGTAGACGAAGCCCACGTCGTCGGCCTGCTGGCCGGTCGTGTTCGCGAGCTCGACGATGTCGAGCAGCGAGAAGGCGTCCAGGTGGGCCGCCGTCTCGACCGCCAGGTCCTCCGGGATTCCCTGTGCCGTGTACTCCGCAGCTCGACGAAGAAGACGCTCCTGCTCGGCACCGCGAAGCATCTGCGGAATCTCGGTGATCAGGCCCTTGACCTGCGAGAAGTGCTCGATCTCGGCTTCGACGTCCAGCAAGGAGCGTCGGCTCTGCAGCAACCAGCGGGACGCCCGGTCGAGGAGCCGCCGACTCTCGAGGTAGAGCCACGACTGGGCGCGCACCGGCACCTTGTTGTCGAGCTCGGCCACTCTGGCCCAGAAGTCGTCGAGCCCAAACACCTCGCGAGCCACGGTGTGAGCACGAGCGATCTCGACGGGGGTGGCTCCGGTCTCCTCCATGGCCCGGAAGCTGAAGGTGATGCCACCGCGGTTGATGATCTGGTTGACCACGACCGTCGTGATGATCTCGCGCCGCAGTGGGTGTGACTCGAGGCGATCGGCATACGAAGTAGTGACCTTGTCAGGGAAGTACCTCTCCAGCACCCGCTGGAAGTAGGGCTCGTCCGGCAGCTGGCTCGCCAGCAGATCGTTGGACAGATCCATCTTCGAGTAGGCCACGAGAACCGAGAACTCAGGCGAGCACAAACCGCTGCCCGACGCGTCCAGACGATCAAGCTCGGCATCGGTCGGCAGGTACTCAAGCGATCGGTCGAGCTCGCCTCGCGCCTCCAGCCAACGAATGAACCGCTTGTGCACCGGCAACATCGAATGGGTCTGTGCTCGGGCGTTGCTCAGCAAGACGTTCTGGTCGTAGTTGTGGCTGAGCACGTGGGCTGCGACCTCATCGGTCATCTGGGCCAGCAGCTCGTTGCGTTGCTTCTGGGTGAGGTCGCCAGACCGAACCACCGAGTCGAGCAGGATCTTGATATTGACCTCGTGGTCTGAGGTGTCGACACCGGCGGAGTTGTCGATGGCGTCGGTGTTGATCAACACTCCGTGGCGCGCGGCCTCGATCCGACCGAGCTGGGTGAAACCGAGGTTCCCCCCCTCTCCGACCACCCGCACACGGAGGTCGGCACCATTGATCCGGATCGAGTCGTTGGCCTTGTCGCCGACGTCAGAGCTGGACTCGGACTCCGACTTGACGTAGGTGCCGATGCCTCCGTTCCACAAGAGGTGGGCCGGTGCCCGAAGGATCGCCCGCATCAGCTCTTGAGGCGGGAGCGCGGTCGTTCCGTCAGCCAGTCCAAGGACCCGAGCAACAGGCCCACTGATCGGAACGGACTTCAGGCTGCGGGGATAGACCCCGCCGCCCTCGGACAGGAGTGACGTGTCGTAGTCCTCCCAGCTCGACCGAGGCAAGTCGAACAGCCGCTTTCGCTCCGCGTACGAGACAGCCGCGTCCGGCTCGGGATCGAGGAAGATGTGCCGGTGGTCGAAGGCGGCGAGCAGACGGATGTGCTCGGAGAGCAGCATTCCGTTGCCGAACACGTCGCCGGACATGTCTCCCACGCCGATGACCGTGAAGTCCTCGGTCTGGGTGTCGACGCCCAACTCGCGGAAGTGGTGCTTGACTGACTCCCAGGCTCCGCGTGCCGTGATGGCCATGGCCTTGTGGTCGTAGCCCACCGAGCCACCGGAGGCAAAGGCGTCGCCGAGCCAGAAGCCGTAGCTCTGAGCAATCCCGTTGGCGATGTCGGAGAACGTTGCGGTCCCCTTGTCGGCTGCCACGACGAGGTAGGGATCGTCGCCGTCGCGTCGCACCACGCCCGGCGGAGGTACCACTGCCGACTCCACCAGGTTGTCGGTGATGTCGAGCAGCGCACTGATGAACATGCGATACGACGCCACCCCCTCGGCGAGCCAGGCCTCACGTCCGTCCACTGAGGGGTCGGGCAGGCGCTTGGGGAGGAAGCCGCCTTTGGCTCCGACCGGGACGATCACCGCGTTCTTCACGGCCTGGGCCTTCACCAACCCCAAGATCTCGGTCCGGAAGTCTTCACGACGGTCTGACCAGCGCAGGCCACCTCGAGCGACGGCGCCAAACCGTAGATGGACCCCCTCGACGCGAGGTGAGTAGACCCAGATCTCGTACTTCGGACGAGGCAATGGCAGGTCGGGAACAGCCTCTGGGTCGAGCTTGAAGGAGACGTAGGACTTGGGACCGCCATCCGTTGCATGCTGGTAGTAGTTCGTCCGCAGCGTGGCATTGACCAGTGACAGAAGCGAACGAAGGATTCGGTCCTGATCAAGGCTGCTAACGGCATCCAAGCCCTCAAGGACCTCGGCGGTGATCTGGTCTGCCGCAGCCTCGCGGTCGCCGCCGTAGGCAGGGTCAAAGCGGGTCTCGAACAACCGCACCAGCTGCTGAACCAGTCCGATGTGCGCGGACAGCGACTCTTCGATGTACTCCTGGCTGAAATGTGCGCTCGCCTGCCTCATGTACTTCACATAGGCGCGTAGGACCATCGCCTGCCGCCACTCCAGGCCGGCAGAGACCACCAGGGCGTTGAACCCGTCCGACTCAGCCAGCCCGGACCACACCGCACCGAAGGCGTCCTGGAACAGAACCTTGAGCTCTTCGGTGTTCACGAACACCTGCCCGGTTGCGACCCCTCGGTGGTAGAGACCGAAGTCGTAGAGCCAGATGCGCGTGCCGTCGGCAAGATCGACGTCGTACGGACGCTCGTCGAGAACCTCGACACCCATGCGCTGCAGGTACGGCAGCACCTCCGAGAGCGAGATCTCGGTTCCCACGCGATAGATCTTGAACCTCAGCTCGCCGGCTTCAGCCCCTGGCGGCTCGTAGAGGTTCATGCCAAGCGGGCCATCCGGCTGCAGCGACTCCATGCGACGGATGTCGGAGACGGCGAGCCGGGCGGGGAAGTCCTCCTTGTACGCCTCAGGGAAGGCATCGCCGTACTTCTTCAGCAGCTCGACGGCCTCACCTTCACCAAGCTGCCCGAGGAGTGAGTCGGCTAGATCGTCGTCCCAGGTACGTGTGGCTTGGGCCAGACGTCCCTCGAGCAGACCCGCATCCACTTCGGGAATGGTCTCTCCGGGCTTGCCACGAACGACGTAGTGCAGCCGGGCCAGCACCGACTCTGATACACGCGCGGTGTAGTCAGCGCTTTCAGCCGAGAACACCTCGAGCAGGATCGACTCCATCGCGAGCCTGACCTGAGTGGTGTACCTGTCACGTGGCAGGTAGACCAGGGCAGAGGCGAACCGGCCATAGACGTCGTACCGCAGGAAGAGCCTGACCTGACGGCGCTCTTGCAGGTGCATCACACTCACGGCGATGGGCATCAGCTCTTCGACGTCCATCTGGAAGAGCTCGTCACGAGGGTAGGTCTCAAGGATCTGCAGGAGGTCCTTGCCGCTGTGACTCATCGCCGCGAATCCGCTGACCTCGAGGATCGACTTGACCTTGCGCCTCAGCACCGGGATGCGCGTGACGCTCTCGCTGTAGGCGGACGTCGTGAACAGGCCGAGTATTCGTCGTTCGCCCGAGACATTGCCGTTCTCGTCAAACGTCTTGATGCCGATGTAGTCGAGGTAGGCCGGGCGGTGGACAGTCGACCGGCTGTTCGCCTTGGTCAAGATCAACAGCTGCTTCTCGCGGGCCTTGGCACGTACCTCAGGTGGAAGCTTGCTGAAGGAGGTGGACTCACTGTGGTCACCGCGCAGTAGCCCGAGCCCAGTACCTGGCTTGGTGATGAGGACGTCTTCCCCGTCATGCTCCTGCAGCTCATACTCGCGGTAGCCGAGGAACGTGAAGTGCTCGTCGATCAGCCAGCGCAGCAGCTCCCACGCATCGGCGACTTCTTCAGCAGGTAGATCCGGTGGCATCTCGTGCAGCTCGTCGGCGATGCGCTGGGCGGCCTCGCGCATCTTCGCCCAGTCCTCGACAGCGTCGCGGACGTCACGCAGTACGTCGGTGAGCCGCCGTTCCACGGCCCGCAGGCGACCCGCATCGGAGATCCGGTCCACCTCGAAGTGCATCCAGGACTCATGGATCGCTCCGGGGGTCTGACGCTCTTCGCGCGTCAGGAGCATTCGCTGCAGTTCACCGTGCAGCGACCGTTCGACAGTGAGCTGCGGGTGTACCACCAGGTGCAGCGACAACCCCTCCTGCGCCAACGCGGACGTGACCGAGTCGACGAGGAACGGCATGTCGTCGGTGACGATCTCGACAACCGTGTGAGGCGACACCCAACCGTGCGCCTCGATGGTGGGGTTGAACACCCGAACACGAGAGGTTCCGACCGGCCGCTCGGTCGCGAGTCTGCGCTGCGACACGGCCGCGCCGAAGACATCGATCGGATCGCGGCCCACCAGGCCCTCGTCCGACACATGTCGGTAGTACGTCTGAAGGAATGCCGACAGATCGGGTAGGTCGTCAACCGCGCGTTCCGCTTCTGCGATAGCTCGGCTGATCAGATCGGACTTGGCAACTCCAGCGTTGCTCAGCATGGACCAACTGCTCCCGTTCCGTGTGTCGGCCGGGGCCTCAGCCTACCTGTCGACGACCTTGCTCGACCGATCCGGGTGTCGTGTCCTGAGACCCCAACGCCATCCGGCACTCGATCCCGGCCGGTAGCCTCGCAATTCGATCTCGCGATCCCCATCTTTCCCGGTGGCGCGGTCGCCATCGCGCTGAGCCCCATCCCCGTCGCCGCGGTGATCTTGATGCTGTTCCCGGCGCCCGCCAGCGTCAACAGCGCGGCATTTGTCGCAGGGTGGGTTGCCGGACTCGCCGTGAAGGGTGGCGTCCTGCTTGCGCTCGGTGGCAGTCGGGCAGGCTCATGGTACGAGCCGTCGATGACGTCCAGCTTCTGCTCAACGTCGGTGTGAATCTGCTCGTCGACGGCGTGCAGGGGCTGGTGAGCTAGCGCATTGGGCGCTCCTGAGGCCCTAAAGGAGCTTGCCGCTCTGGTTGTCCCGGCTGCCGTACCCGAAGTACTCCCCGTCCGAGACCTTTGGCGGCACCATTGTCTCTTTGATCGCACGCGGGCTCACCCACCGAACCAGATTCAGTGGGCTGCCCGCCTTGTCGTTGGTACCGCTGGCCCGTGCCCCCCCAAATGGCTGCTGGCCGACGACGGCTCCGGTCGGTTTGTCATTGACGTAGAAGTTGCCCGCCGCGAAACGCAGCCGGTCAGCCACCTGGGCGACTACGCCTCGGTCGCGGGCAACGACTGAACCGGTGAGTGCGTAGGGGCTGATGCCCTCCATCTGAGCGAGCATGTCATCGAACCGGTCGTCGTCGTAGACGTGAACGCCAAGGATGGGGCCGAAGTACTCCGTGCGGAAGATGTCGTGCGTCGGGTCGCTGCCCACCAGCACCGTCGGCCGCACGAACCAGCCATCGCTGTCGTCGGCCGTTCCGCCGGCAAGCACCTCGATGTCGGAGTCCGACGCCGCGTGCTTCAGCACGTCGGCATGCTTTGCGAAGGCCCGCTCATCGATCACCGCACCCATGAAATTGGACGGGTCCGTCACGTCGCCCATGGTCAGACCATCGACATCAGCCGCCAATGCGTCGCGCAGCTGACCCCACAGACTCCGAGGCACGTACGCCCGCGACGCGGCCGAGCACTTCTGTCCTTGGTACTCGAAGGCACCTCTCACCATCGAGGTGCGAAGCACATCCAGGTCTGCTGAGGAGTGCGCGACGATGAAGTCCTTCCCCCCGGTCTCGCCCACCAGGCGCGGATAGGTGCGGTACGACGTCAGGTTCTCGGCGACTCGCTTCCAGAACGACTGGAACACGGGTGTCGAACCGGTGAAGTGCACACCAGCCAGGTCAGCGTCGGAAAAGACCACGTCACTGGTGTGAGTGCCGTGCCCGGTGACCATGTTGATCACTCCAGGGGGCAGCCCCGCCTCTACCAGAAGCTCCATGAGGAGGCTCGCCGCGAACTGCTGGGACGATGCTGGCTTCCAGACCACCGTGTTGCCCATCAAGGCCGGGGCGGTTGGCAGGTTTCCTGCGATGGCTGTGAAGTTGAACGGAGTCACGGCGTACACGAATCCCTCGAGGGGCCGATGGTCGAGCCTGTTCCACACACCCGGAGAGGAGACCGGCTGTTCGGCCAACACCTGCTGCCCGAAGGAAACGTTGAAACGCCAGAAGTCGATCAGCTCGCACGCGGCATCGATCTCGGACTGGAACGCGGTCTTCGACTGTCCGAGCATCGTGGCGGCGTTGAGCCGGTCACGCCACGGCCCGGCGAGAAGATCGGCAGCACGCAGCAGAATGGCCGCACGATCGTCGAACGAGAGCTCGCGCCAGGCGGGCGCAGCCTCCTTGGCTGCGGCGACCGCGCGGGTCGCGTCCTCGGTGGTTGTGTCACGCAGTCGGCCGAGCACGTGGTGTCGGTTGTGCGGCTGCACCACAGCCATCGCGTCGCCGGATCCCATCATCGATCGGCCGCCCACCACCATCGGCAGCTCACGTTCGGTGCCGGCGAGGTCGGCCAGCGCCCGCTGAAGGCTGGCCAGCTCGGGAGACCCAGGGGGGTACGGCCTGATCGGCTCGTTGCGGGGCAGCGGAACCTGCGAGACAGCATCCATGCGATGACCTCATGACTCGGTGCGACCGGTGTTGGGGACATCGTGGCACGACGGGAGGTCGCGGGACAGGGACCAGGGACTCCGCTCGGCCCTACGGCTGGACTGTCTCCAGCAACTCCTCAAGCGAGTCGTGCAGGCACTGGCCGAGGACGTCGAGGTCTGGCATGGCGTCGCGGTCACCGAAGAGGCCGGCAAAGACCTGGCCGTCATAGGACGTGACACCGATGCTGAGAGCCTGCCCTTTGGACAACGGGGACACCGGATAGGCCTCGAGCAGTCTTGCACCGGCCAGATACCTGGGCTGCTGCGGACCGGGCGCGTTCGTGACCAGCAGGTTGAAGACTCGGTGCGAGAGACCAGCTGCCAGTCTCGCGCCGGCTGCGTGCAGGGTGGGAGGCGCGAACCCGGCCAGCCCCGCCAGCTGCTGGGCACTCACCGTTCGCCGGTCCTCGAGACCCGCCCGCATCGCGTACGCCAGCTGGTGCAGGCGCACCACCGGCGACGGCTCACCAACCGGCAGCTCGAGCACCACCGTCGCCAGCGTCGCCTCGTCGCCATGCTCGTTCACGCTGACGGGAACAAGTGCTCTGACGGTCGAGCGGCCGCTCACCGGTTCACCCCGCATCTGGAGCCAGGCACGGAGGCCGCCGGTGACCATAGCCAGCACGACGTCGTGAATCGTGGCGTCGTACTGCTGCCGCAGCAAGCGAAAGTCGTCGAGTGGTGCACGGGTCGTCGCGAACCTTCTTGCCTGCCCGATGTCGACGTTGAGCGGAGAGCTGGGGGCTGGTCGGGTGACCGTCCTGGCGACGTGGAGCGCACCGCCGGTGGCTGCAACCAGCCTGCCGACCGTGCGGGTGACGTCAGCCGCGGCGGAATGCACGGCGTCCACCACGGCACTCGGTCGCCGCACGACATCGCCCACGCCGTCGGTGACCAGGCGAATCGTGGACGGACCCCGGCGAGGCATCCATTCGACTCCCGCCACCCGGTCAAGATCAAGGTCGTCAGGTTCATCGTCGAGCAGGACCTCGCCGATCTCGATCGCACCCACGCCGTCCACGAGGGCCTGGTGGGTCTTGGTCACCAGCGCGACCCGGCCGTCCGACAGACCCTCGACGAGATACATCTCCCACAGCGGCCGACTTCGATCGAGAGGACGCGAGAGGACGCGGGCGACGAGCTCATGCAGCTGGTCGTCATTGCCCGGACGCGGCAACGCCGTGCGCCGGACGTGGTACCCAAGGTCGAAGCTTTCGTCGTCCACCCACACTGGCGCCGCAAATCGACCGGGCATCTCGCGTACTCGCTGTCGATAACGAGGCACCAGGTCAAGCCGCGAAGCCACCAGTTCCGTCAGGAGCGCCGTGTCGAGCGCCTCCTGCGGGGCGGCAAAGACCGCCAGTCCACCGATGTGCATAGGCGTCGCCGGCTCCTCCACGTACAGGAACGACGCATCCAGAGCCGTCAGTCGGTCGACCATCGGGCGATCGTCTCACGCAAGCGCCGAGAGCCGCTGATCGACCGCTACTCCACGAGCGGGCGATCGAACAGTGTCTCGAGCTCGGCGGCGGTCTGCTCATAGCTCTGGTGCCAGACGCCGACCAGCCCCAAGGACGCCGCTGCCTCGATGTTGGCCCGGTGGTCATCGACGAAGACACAGGTTCGAGGAGGAAGACCCAACTGCTTCACCGTGTGCTCGAAGATCTGTCTCTCGGGCTTGCGCATCCCCACCTCTCCCGAGATCACGACGGCGTCGAACATGTCGTGCCACCCGTCGCGCAGGTACTGGTCGCCCCACGAATTCGACAGCAGCGCCGTGCGGAGCCCCGATGTCTTGGCGCGGCGGACGAGTCCCGCCATGTCGGGTGCGTGCCCGAAACGGCTGAACATGCGCTCGACCAGACCCTCCGCCCGAACCGGGTCACCGCCTCGGCGTCTGAGACGTCGAGCAAGCTCAGCCTCGAAGTCAGGGACCTCCATCTCTCCGCGCTCCAGGGCATGCACGGGGTTGAAGCGTGCCTCGAACCCGCCGAAGTCGCCGAACCAGTCGGCCATGGCGTCCTGGAAGTGCAGGTAGTCAATGTCGTCGAGGTCAGACCACGCCCGCATTGCGCTGTCGATTCCGTCGGTGAGGACTCCGTAGAAGTCGACGATGAGACCGCGGAGCTCGACCATGAGCCCCATCGTACGAACCGCTGAGAATCTGCACCCGCCGCGCAAGCTCTCCGACACCCGAGACGAATGGCGAGCGCGGACTCCGCTCGGAGACCGAGACCCCACGCGCCATCGCCGACCCCACGGCTTGCCCATCGTTCGGCAGGACCAGGACGTGCGGGATGTTCAACTCGGACACGACCACCTCAGCGGCAGCCTGACCTTGACCTCGTGCAACGACGTCGTTGAGGACGACCAGCTCGGCCGACGTGCCCGCAAGATCACGCACATCTCGTACACCTTTGATGAGGCGGACGAGTCCGACCGGATCAGGACGCCCAACACAGACCACGACGTCAGCCGCCGCCAGGATCGTGCGCGCCGCTCCGAATCGAACCGGAGCGCCAGGATCGACCCAATCGAGGTCACTGCCCTCGACACCGAATCCGACATCGACCACGGTCCACGCGACTGCGCTCCTGGCACAGGTCAACACGGCGTCGACCGAAGCGGGGCGTAGCTCACTCCAACGATCAGGTGAGGGCAGCCCCACCAAGACCCGCGGGCCTGACGGCACACCCACGGCCAGACCTGCGAGCCCTACCGAATCGAGGTGCCCACGGGCGGCCGCCCGCACTGCTGCCGCCAGCCCCGAGGTGTCGTCGATCAGTCCCAGGTGCTGTGCGACTGACGGCCCCACCGTGTCGGCGTCGACGAGGAGAGTGTCGGAGCCGACTGACGTCAGTGCCACGGCAAGCTCGATCGCCACCGTGGTGCGTCCTGGGGAACCGATGGGGCCCCATACAGCCACGATGCGCCCCAAAGCGGCCCTCGGATCCGCCTCTTGCACCGGCGGATCGTGCGGCCGGTCAGCGGGTGTGAACCCGTGCAGCGCCTCCGGCAGCCCCACGAGATCGCGTCCAACGACGGTGGACGCGCCCATCTCAACGAGCCAACCAGCATTCTGCTCGGCCACCGCCACACACCGAACATGGGCCTGTCTCAACCCGGCGAGAACGTCGCGATCAAGACCTCGCAGATCGCCGTCGATGACCGCCACATCGATGTCAGACGTCAGCGCAGCGGTACGCAGTTCGACGACGTCGCGGCAGCGACGGGTGACCGATCCGCCGAACGACGCGCTGTTGACGATCTGCACCACGGCGGACTCAACTGCAGCGTCGGTCAGCGCCGTCGCCACCCGCAGGTTCACGAGGACCCCACAGGCACGTCCACCAGCGTGACGGTGCCGCGAGCCTGAGCCTCGACCACCGTGGCCACATCATCTCGGGGTACGGCCAGTGCCACACCGGTCTCGAGGCTCGTACCCCCGAAGGATCCTCCGTCGTCCCCGACATCGGTCACGATCGCGCTCCTGAGCACCAGCCGTGGAGCACCTTGCGGCTCGCCGCCCGAGCCTCGCTCCACGACGTACACGTCGACGCGGTCGCCGGCGGCAAGGTCGGCCGGCATTTGGTGACGCAGCACCGGAAGGGTGACGACCCGAGCCACGTCCGGGCTGTCTGCCGATCTGAGTCCCACGGTGGTCACGAGCTCGCCCGCCGCAAAGTCGCGAGCCGCGACCGCGTCCCTCGGCACCGCGGACGAGGCCAGAAGGTAGGGATCAGGGTCGGCCAGTCGGACCTGGACCTCGGTCAGCACGTCCAGACTGATCGGACTGCCCTCGGGGACGTCGTCGGCCACCGCCCAGACGGCGACCGAGTCGTCCGACGCTGTGATCACCCAGGTCATCCCGACAACCGAGGCACAGACGAGCAGGACTCCCACCACCAGCCTCGGGTCGCGCCAGCGTCGCCGGACTGCCCGAGCTCCGGCCGGGCTCGCCGGAATCCGGGCGCCGGTCACAGCGGCCGTCTTTGTTGCAGACATGGCTCTCCCCTCAAGTGCGAAGGGATGATGCCGGACTTCGTTCCAGGAGGCCTGAGTATCCACAGGGTTCCGCTCCTGCGGAGCAGTCTTCAACACGGAGGGCAACTGACGGTCACCGTATGACGCAAAGGTGAAAGGATGTCGCGGTGTCCCGTCGCTTCCTCACCCTCGCCGATGTAGCCGAGTTGCTCAATGTCTCTGCCTCTCAGGCGTACGCGCTGGTGCGCAGCGGGGATCTTCGAGGCATCAAGATCGGCGGTCGCGGTCAGTGGCGCGTCGAAGAGAGCGAGCTCGAGCGATTCATCGCTGAACGCTATGAGCAGACCGAACGGTTCATCGCCGACCATCCGTTCGTCAAGGGGGACGAACCGAGCGACGACGACACCTCGGCCCACCCTCGTTCTAGTCGCTGACAGACTCCCCAGCTATCCAACAGACGGCTGTCAAGGGCACCAGCACGTGTGGGCCACCTACGTCGTGCCTGATCGTGAAGGCGTCAGCCAGAACCGCCGTCAGCGCTCCGCCTCGCGTGCTCCCGTCCGAGAGGTGTACCACCACCTGGCAGCGCATTTGCAGCCACCGGCGAAGCACCCAACCCACACCAGCACGGGTGGGGGCTCCACCCCCGGTCCGCCCCAAGCCGGACGCCGTGAGCACCTGACCGAGCGGCACCAGCACCCCCCTACCGTCGACGTCGAGCAGGCACCAGTCGGCACCCACCGTTGTCACGCGGCCCCGATGACAGACACCGTCCAGGCTGACCACCTCGACCGAATTGCCGACTGACCCGACGAGCCACTCGGACCATCGGGTCGTGGCCAGCTCGACGGTCAGACGCTCGGACACTTCCGCGTCCCGCTCGCGGGCGGCGGCACCGTTCGCCCGATCAACGTCATCGCTCGGGTCACCGCGCTCGGCTGGCCAGGAGGTCATGGCCGCACGGTAGTCACGGTGTCCCCATCCGGGGGCAAAGTCGGGTTATCCCCAGGGGATCGCACACTCTGGCCACCACGACCTTGTCGTGGTTGGCTCTGACACGTTATCTACATCAAATACATGCAAACGAAGGTAAACACCAGTCAATTCCGCTTGACTGAACCTTCGACTGCGAGCCATCCGGACGTTCAGGAGGTCCCATGACCGCCCCTTCTTCGATCGCATCTCCTGCGCAGGCGCCGTCGGCCGACCCGGCTGACAGCACGGGACTGGTGCCCCGACTGCGGCTCCTTCCTCCCCCACGCTGGGCGACCGAAGACCCCCCGGACAGGTCGGTCGTACCTGGGCAGCAGGTTCTGGCGCTGGAGTTCCTGTTGCCGAACGGACTGCCGGCGGTTCCCCAGACCCAGTGCCTCCAGAATTCCGGCTCGTCCCAGCCCGACATCACTCCATGGGCGGCGAGGCTCGCGCAGGCAGTGCTCGAGGTCGAGGCGGCCGAGCGACCAGTGATGCAGCTCTACCGATGGGTGATGCCCGACATCTACCGACGACTAGATCGTCGCCAGCAGCTGCGCACCCGCCAGCTCGACACCCATATTCCTCGTGGACGTAGCGCCGAGCACGTGCGCTCAGTGCACGTCTGCCATCCACGACCGGGAGTGGCCGAAGTGTCAGTCGTCACCGCAGGAGCGGAGCGATGTCGCGCATTGGCGCTTCGCCTGGAGAGGCGGAAAGAGCGCTGGATGTGTACCGCCCTCGACTGGGCATAACCCAGCTCGGACGCTGCTGCAGCTGGGGTTCAGGTACGGCCGGGAGCCCCATGGCACTTCTTGTACTTCTTGCCTGAACCGCACGGGCACGGCGCGTTCCGCGGCGTCCCCGCGTACTCGCCTCCGACTGCAGAGGCGTCAGCGGTCACCGCCGTCGCCGCCCCGCCACCATCCAATGTGGGTGCGCTGTACTGCAGTGGTTGCTGGCGGTGATCGTCATCCAGTCCCTTGGCGTGAATCTCAGGAGCAACCGCGAACGGCATGGACGCATCGGGCTGCACGGCAGCCGCGTCGTCCGGCGTCTCTTCCACCTCGACCTCGAGGTTGAAGATGAATCCAACGGACTCCTCCTTGATGCCATCCATCATGGCGGCAAACAGGTCGTACCCCTCGCGTTGATACTCGACCAACGGGTCACGCTGCGCCATGGCGCGCAGCCCGATGCCTTCACGCAGATAGTCCATCTCGTACAGGTGCTCACGCCACTTCCGGTCCAGCACCGACAGGACGACCCGGCGCTCGAGCTCGCGCATGGCGTCATGTCCGAGCCCGTCCTCGCGGTTCTGAAGCGCCCGGGAAGCGTCGGCCTGAATCTCACCGAGCAGGTACTCCGACGAGAGAGCGGCTCGGTCGCCACCTGAGTCTTCCTCGAGCTCGTCAACAGTGACACGCACCGGGTACAGCGTCGTGAGCGCCGTCCACAGCTGGTCAAGGTCCCACTCCTCTGGGAATCCGTCCGAAGTGGCACCCCGGACATAGTCCTCGACGGTGTCGGCGAGCATGTGCTCAATCTGGTCGTGGATGTCTTCACCCTCGAGCACGCGACGACGCTCGGCGTAGATCACCTGGCGTTGGCGGTTCAGCACGTCGTCGTACTTGAGGACGTTCTTTCGGGTCTCGAAGTTCTGCGCCTCGACCTGTCCCTGGGCGCTCTTGATGGCGTTGCTGACCATCTTCGCCTCGATCGGCACGTCGTCCGGGATGTTGAACCGGGTCAGGAAGGCGTCGACCACGTTGCCCTTGAACAGACGCATGAGGTCGTCCTCGAGCGAGAGGTAGAACCGGGTCTCGCCAGGGTCGCCCTGTCGTCCGGAACGACCACGGAGCTGGTTGTCGATCCGACGCGACTCGTGGCGCTCGGTTCCGAGCACGTAGAGCCCACCAAGGCCAACCACCTCTTCATGCTCGGCGGCGACCGACTTCTTCGACTTCTCCAAGGCGTCCGGCCAGGCGGCCTCATAGGCCTCGGCGTCCTCGGCCGGCGACAGCCCACGCTGCGCAAGCTCGGCAGTCGCCATGAACTCGGGGTTTCCACCCAGCATGATGTCGGTGCCGCGTCCGGCCATGTTGGTGGCGACGGTGACCGCGCCCTTGCGCCCGGCCTGAGCGACGATCTGCGCCTCACGCTCGTGGTTCTTGGCGTTCAAGACCTCGTGCGGGACGCCTCGACGACGCAGCTGGCCGGAGAGGGTTTCGGACTTCTCGACACTCGTCGTGCCGACCAGCACCGGCTGGCCCTTTTCGTGGCGCACGACGAGGTCGTCGATCACCGCATTGAACTTGGCGTCCTCGGTCCGGTAGACGAGGTCGGCCTCATCGGCGCGCACCATCGGCCTGTTGGTCGGGATGGGGACCACCCCGAGTTTGTAGATCTGGTGGAACTCGTTGGCCTCGGTCATGGCCGTACCCGTCATGCCACCGAGCTTGTCGTACATACGGAAGTAGTTCTGGAGCGTGATGGTCGCCAGAGTCTGATTCTCAGCCTTGACCTCCACACCCTCCTTGGCCTCGATCGCCTGGTGGAGTCCTTCGTTGTACCTGCGCCCGGCGAGCATGCGACCGGTGTGCTCGTCGACGATCAGCACCTCGCCGTTCATGACGACGTAGTCCTTGTCCTTCTTGAACAGCTCCTTGGCGCGAATCGCGTTGTTGAGGTAGCCGATGAGGGGGGTGTTGACGGACTCGTAGAGGTTGTCGATGCCCAGGTAGTCCTCGACCTTCTCGACGCCCTCCTCGAGGATCCCGATCGTGCGCTTCTTCTCGTCGACCTCGTAGTGGTCATCGGGGCGCAGACGCATCACCAGCTGGGCGAAGTCGCCGTACCACTTCGAGCTGGCGTCGGCCGGTCCGCTGATGATCAACGGCGTCCGCGCCTCGTCGATCAGGATCGAGTCGACCTCGTCGACGATGGCATAGAAGTGGCCGCGCTGGACCAGGTCATCCTTTGCCCACGCCATGTTGTCGCGCAGGTAGTCGAAGCCGAACTCGTTGTTGGTGCCATAGGTGATGTCACAGCCGTACTGGTCGCGTCGCTCGGCAGGACGCATGCGGGCGAGGATGACGCCGGTTTCGAGCCCCAGGAAGCGGTGCACGCGGCCCATCCACTCGGAGTCGCGCTCGGCAAGGTAGTCGTTGACCGTGACGATGTGGACGCCCTTGCCGGCCAGCGCGTTCAGGTAGGCGGGGAGTGTGGAGACCAGCGTCTTACCTTCACCGGTCTTCATCTCGGAAATGTTTCCCAGGTGCAGCGCCGCACCGCCCATGATCTGTACGTCGTAGTGGCGCTGGCCGAGCGTTCGCTTGGCGGCCTCTCGCACAGCCGCGAAAGCCTCGGGAAGCAGGTCGTCGAGCGTCTCACCGTCAGCGAGCCGCTTCTTGAGGACGTCGGTCTCCTCGCGGAGCTCGGCGTCTGTGAGGGTGACGAAGTCTTCCTCGATGGCGTTGACCTGCTCAGAGATGCGGACCAGGCGCTTGAGAATCTTGC
>JAHELE010000098.1 GCA_024644345.1 Actinomycetes bacterium
AGCCGCTGCCCCGTGCTCAACGTTCCGTCCGGCTTCGCCGACAACGGCGTCCCGACGGGGGTGCAGATCGTGGCGCGCACGTTCGACGACGTCACCGCGTTCCGGGTCGGGGCGGCCCTCGAGCGGGTGCGGCCGTTCTGGGGTGACCGCGCGCCGACATTCGTGAACGCGCCACGGGCCTGACGCGCGTGCGGGCGCGCCGACGCCCGCCGCGCCCCCCCGACGCCCTCCACCTCGGTCCCTCCACCTCGGTCCCTCCACCTCCGTCCCTCACTGTCGGATTTCCTGCGCTTCTTGGCCGTCCGACCGCCCGCAACCGCAGGTAATCCGACAGTGCCGGATATCGCGCGGTGGGATGGTGGCTCACCGGCGGGGGCGGCATCGGTCGTGCGACGATCGCGGGTATGGACGTCGAGCGTCGCGGGGGCCATGCCACACCGCCGCGCGGGCTGCTGTTCGACATCGACGGAGTCTTCTTCGTCGGTGACGAGGCGATCCCCGGTGGCTCGGACGTCGTCGCGTGGGCGGACGCCGCTGGCATCCCGTACCTGTTCGTCACGAACACCACGTCGCACCCGCGCTCCTACCTGGCCGACAAGCTCGCCCGATTCGACGTGGCCGCCGACCCTGAGCGGATCCTGACGCCGGCGGTCGCCGCGCGCGAGTGGCTCACCGAGCAGGGCGGGACGCCCGTCGCACTCTTCGTCCCCGAGGCGACGGCTGCCGAGTTCGGTGACCTGCCACGCGTTGCCGCGGACTCGGAGTCAGGAGCGGAAGCCGTGGTCGTGGGCGACCTCGGCGAGGAGTGGGACTTCGCCACCCTGAACCGCGCGTTCCGGCTGCTGACGGCCGAGCCGCATCCGCCGTTGGTGGCGCTCGGGATGGCGCGGTTCTGGAAGGACAACGATGGCCTGGTGCTCGACAACGGCCCCTTCGCCCAGGCGCTCGCCTTCGCGTCGGGGGCCGATCCCGTGGTGACCGGCAAGCCGTCGGCCGACTTCTTCCACGCCGCCGCGCACCGGCTGGGCATGCCGGCGTCCGACATCGCGATGGTCGGTGACGACGTGGTCGGCGACGTGGGTGGTGCGCAGGACGCCGGGATGCGGGGCCTCCTGGTGCGCACGGGCAAGTTCACTCCCGCCGACCTCGAGCGCGGCGTCACCCCGGACGCGGTGCTCAACTCAGTTGCCGACCTCCCCACCTGGTGGCCGACCCCCTAGAGCCCGCCGAGTGCACACCTGGTGGTCAGTTTCGGACGCCGAGTGCACACCTGGTGGTCAGTTTCGGACGCCGAGTGCACACCTGGTTGACGGAATTCGACGCCGAGTGGGCAGCTGGCCCGGAATACCTCGAGGTGCGGGATAGTTGAACGCTCATAGACTTGCCCACAGGACACCGACAGGACCCACAAGGAGCAATCGTGAGCACTCGCACCCCCCGCATCCAGCTCATCCTCGGTTCCACCCGAGAGGGTCGCGCCGGTGAGCAGGTGGCCCAGTGGTTCGCCCACCTCGCGGCCGAACGGGACGACGTCGAGATCGAGCTGGTCGACCTGCGTGAGTTCCCGTTGCCCTTCTTCGACTCGCCGGTCTCACCGAAGCGCAGGATCGGCGACGACCCGCGGATCCAGGCGTGGGCGGCCAAGGTCGCCGAGGCGGACGGCTACATTTTCGTGACGCCGGAGTACAACTACGGCTACCCGGCGGTGCTGAAGAACGCGCTTGACCACCTCTACTACCAGTGGAACGACAAGCCCGTCGGTTTCGTTGGATACGGCGGCATCGCCGGGGGCATCCGCGCTGTGCAGCAGCTGCGTCAGGTGGTCGTCGAGCTCGGCCTCGCCCAGGTGCGCACCCAGGTGCTGATTCCCAAGGTGTTCACCGCGTTCGGAGACGACGGCCAGCCGGTTGACGCCATGCATGCCACGACCGCGTCTGCACTGCTGGACGAGGTCGCCGACTGGGCGCGGATGCTGCAGGTGAAGCGGAACGCCGACGCGTCCGTCGACGAGCTGGCGACCGCGTCCGCCTGACGCCAACGGCACCTGGTGCCATCGGCACCGTGAGGGCCTGCGCACCAAGCCGTCGCCTGCGACTGTCGGATTGCCTGCGGAAACCAGCCCTGGAAGCCGGAAAAACCGCAGGGAATCCGACAGTGTCGGATCTGCAGCGCCCCAGCCGGACGCCGTCAGCCGCCGGCGAGCCAGGTCACCGCATCGGCACGGTGGTCGTTGCCGAACACCTTCACCTCTCCGGGCATCATCCAGCCGACTGCCTTGACCGCCGCCTCGAGACCCTCTCGGTCGGTGACGACGGCGACCCGCTCGAACGAGGTGAAGTGCTCGAAGCCGAGCTTGGCGTCCTGCCAGGCGGCGCCCCCCGTGTAGCCCTCCAGCTCGGGGCCGACGACGTAGAGCAGTCGGACCTTGCCGCTTTCTAGCGCCTTGGCGATCAGTGGGTCGAGGACGCTGGTGTAGTCCTCAGCGGTCACTTCGTTCTTGGCTTCGACGCCGATGACACCGTCGGGGAGCCCTTCGACGACCGTGAACATGAGCGCGTCCTCTCTTCGGTGGCTACCCACTTCTACCGCACGCAGGGTGGGCTCTCAACGGAACCGGGCGGCCTGCTGCTTCGTCCGAGCCGCGAGGAGGTCGATCACGGCTCCACCACTGACATGTGACGGAGGCAGCGCACTCCGCGCTCGTGCGCGTGGTGAATCAGTCAGGAGAAGCCGTGACTGCCTACCGACTAGACATGTTGGGGGGCGGCTGGGTGGTCAGCACGACCCACAGTTGCTCGGGCTGAGACGTCCCGGGATTTTGCGTCACGTTCTGTAGAAGGCCTTGACAGGCGCCAATCTCTGGTCGCACTATTGAGCGATCGCTCAAAGCGAGTGCTCAGAGTGAACGCTCAAGACCGAGGAGTATCTGTGGCAGTCGAGACGAAGTCAGCTGACACCAAAGACCGCATCATTGACGCGGCCCTGCAGACGCTGCGCGAGGAGGGCTTTGCCGGCACTAGCGCACGCGCAATCGCCGACAACGGTGACTTCAACCAGGCGCTGATCTTCTACCACTTCGGTTCGCTCAACGACCTGTTGATCGCCGCCCTCGACAAGACCAGTGACGCGCGGATGATCCGTTACCGCGACGCCCTTGCCGGCGTCCGCGGGCTACCGGCGACGTTGCGCATCGCGGGCGAGCTGTACGCCGAAGACCAGTCGGACGGGCACATCACCATCTTGTGCGAGCTCGTCGCCGGAAGCGCCACCGCGAAGGGACTCGGCCCGCAAATCGTGCGCCGCCTCGAGCCCTGGGTTGAGCTGACCGAAGACACTCTCACGCGCGCCCTGGCCCGCAGCCCACTCAGGCGACTGATCCCGGTCAAAGAGGTGTCGTACCCGATTGTGGCCACCTACCTCGGCATGGAGCTGCTCGCGCACCTCGATGGCGACCACTCCAAGGCCGACGCCGCGTTCGACACCGCGACGAAGATCACCAATCGACTCGGACGCCTGCTCGGCGGACGGGACAAGGCAGCGGGGCGGCGATGAAGTGGTCAGGTCCCGGTGTTGCTGCGATCGCCATCGGGGCGGGTGCGGTGACGCTGTTGACGCTGACCGGCGTCACGCACGCCGATTTTTCGACAGTGGCGGACCTCTTCGGAGGCACCTCAAGCGCACAGCCAGATCGTGACGATGCCGCGCTGCAGGTTGACCCGGAGAGCCTGGTCCCGGTCGGCCGCAACGCGATGGAGGCGGTGTGGACCGACGGCGGAATCGTCGTGGGGACGTCGCGCACGAACGGCCCGGATCGACTGCTCATGCTGAACCGCAAGCATCCCAACGACCCGCTGCGGCCACTGGACATCCCGAGAGCGACGCGTGACTGCGAGCGTCTGGAATATCGCTTTCTGGTCGCTGCGCCGGGTGGCTTTGACGCAGTGCAGGACTGTGTGATCCGAGGGGGGACCTATGAGTCGGTTCAGCGGCTCGTGCACGTAGACCTCGAGAAGGAGACTGTGCGACCGCTCTTCGACGTCGGGTGGATACATCGCAGTCTTCGCACATTTACCTTGTCGCCCCATCGCAGGTACGGCGTGGTGTCGGAAGGCAGCCTGATCTGCAACTCGCTGCTCAAGATCTCAAACAGCGGCTACAGCCGTCCGGCGATGAGCCCCGCCGATCTCGTTCCCGACCAGGGCCGAGTGGTCGTCCCTAACGACGGGCTCCGTCACGACTGCAACGGACAAGGGGTGGCGTGGTCGGCCGCGATCAGTGCTCAGAACGATCTCGCATTCGAGGCCAGTCCGGCAGCGGCGACTGAAGCAGGGGTGGACCGGCTCTTCGCACGCGCTGGACTGTACGTTCAGCCGGCCGGTGAGTTGGACGCCGAGCTCATGGTGGACGACGTCAGTGACGTCCGCCTCGCCTGGCACCCCACCGAACGCGTGTTGGCCACAAGCTTCGTACAGCAAGGGTTGGGCAGCATCGAGCTGCTCGATCCGGAAACCGGCACCTTGACCACGGTGTCGAGCAGCGGATGGGCAGGCCAACTCGCGTGGAATCCGCAGGGAACTCAGCTGCTGACGATCATGAGGCGACCCCCTGGGTACGGCGACACCAAGATCCGCAAGTGGCTCCTCACATACAAGGTCTGTGGCGACCTGCCAGGCCTCAGCGCCAATCCTCGGTCCCCGCTCGCTGACTACCCGTGCGACCAGAGGCAGGATGCGGGGTGAGACGCACCCCGGGTGTGCCACGCTGAAGCATGGCGCTTCTCGACCGTGACGACTGCGTCCTCGTCGTCATCGACACCCAGGCCGGCTTCCTCGACAAGGTGGACGCCGACACCGCCGCCGACGTGGTCGACCGCATCCGCTGGCTGGTGCTCGTCGCACGCAAGCTCGGCATCCCCGTCGTCGTCACCGAGGAAGAGCCCCATCGCAACGGCCCGACGGCCGAACCGATCAGCGCCGTGCTGCCGCCGGGAACCATGCACCACGTCAAGGCGACCTTCGGCCTCACCGGTGACCCTGAGATCCTCGCCGACATCGCGAGCACCGGACGCGGCACGGCCGTTCTGGTCGGGCTCGAGACCGACGTCTGCGTGGCGCAGTCAGCGATCGGTCTGCAAGGGCACGGGTGGAACGTGACCGTCGTCGAGGATGCGGTCGCGTCACCCGGCACCGGCCATGGGCAGGGACTGGCGCGCCTGCGCGCCGCAGACGTCCAGCTGCTCGGCGTCAAGGCGGCTGCCTACGACTGGCTGCACTCGGTGGCGATGGCTACCGAGGTGCTCGGCGACCCGAACCTCAGTGCGCCGCGCGGCATCGTTCTGTAGGCCGAGCCGTTACGCCGGGTGGTTGGTCAGCTTTCGGCTGATCACGCCGACCTTGAAGGGGTTGCGCACATTCAGGTATGACATGTGCGTCATCAGGCCGGAGGACGCGTGGGCCAGGATGTGGCAGTGGAACATCCAGTCGCCGGAGTTGTCGGTGGTGATCTGCACCGTGAAGCTCTCGCCGGGATGCACCTCCAGGGTGTCCACCCACCACGGTGACCCGGTCGACGAGGTGCCATCCCGGTTCAGCACCAACATGTGCATGCCGTGCAGGTGCATCGGGTGGTCGATGGTGGTGTTGTTCTTGAACCGGACGCGTACGGTCTCGCCCTTCTTGACCATGAACATCGGGACGTCGGGGATGAGCCGGCGGTTGATGGTGAACCAGGTGCCGAACGTGCCGTCGAGGTAGCCGCGCTTCTGGCCGACGATGTAGTCGAACCTGCGGTCAGGGGTTGGCTTCTGAACCGACGGGTCGGGGACGCCGTAGTCCAGTGGGTCGAACATCGTGTTGACGCTGAGCTTGGGTGGCGACCCGCCCCCCAGCACCAGGCTCGGCCCGCCCACGATCCCCACGCGGGCAGACGTTGCAGCAGCGCCGAGCACGATGTCGACGCGACCAGCGGCGGGTACCTCGACATAGGTCTGCGCGTTCAGTGTGGTCGGTCCGTTGAGGTCGACGCCGTCGATCGCCGCCACCTTGTACGGGACGGTGGCGGCCACGCGCATGGCCGTCGAGTTCGTGTTGACGAAGCGGATCCGACGACTTCCGACGTCCCCGCTGACCGAGCGTTCACCTGTACGCCCGTTGATGGTGCTGCGACCGCGGTAGCTGTGGACCAGGGCCGTGACGTCCTTGGCCGATGCCGGGGGGATGGGCGAACCCTTGGGCCGGATGACGACCGCGCCGATCAGCCCCCGAGTGACCTGCTTCTCGGAGTACTGGTGCGAGTGGTACCAGTACGTGCCGGCGTCCGTGGCGCGGAAGCGGTAGACGAACGTGTTGCCGGGGAGCACGGCGTTCTGCGTAACGCCGGCCACGCCGTCCTCACCGTTCGGCACGTCGATGCCGTGCCAGTGGATGGTCGTGCCGGCGGCGATGTTGCGGTTGCGCAGGATCACCCGCACGAGGTCACCCTGCTCGGCCTCAATCACCGGCCCGGGGCTGCTTCCGTTGACAGTGAAGACGCGCTGTCGGCGTCCGGCCACCTTGTCTTTCTCGAACGCGGTGGTGAGGGTGTACGAGACGTCCGGGGGTCCGTCGGGCCCGCGGAGCTTGGCGATGCTGCGCACCGTGCCGTGGTAGTGCTTGCTGCCGCCGCCGTAGTCCATCATCCCCATGTCATGGATGGAGTAGGTGTCACCGAGCAGGCTGTGTTGGCACTTTGCCTTCTTCGCGTCGTTCTTGATTCCGCTGCACGGCCCGGCGGACGCCGCCTGCCCAGGCGCGACGATGACGACGGCGATGGCGGCGAGCGCAAGTGCGCTCACCGCCATCGAGCTCCACGCTGGGCGTCGCATTGATGTCAGACTGCGTTGACCAGGTGCCACATACCCATCATGGCGTGGGGCACCCCGTCCTGCTGCTCGCTCGGCATCCAGCACATCAGCAGGTACCGACCAGAAGGGACATCCTGGCGGTGCACGGTCTTGATGCCAGGTGACTGAATCTCGAAGAAGAACCCGCCAGGACGGGTCCAGTCTGCCTTCTTGTTGGACTTGAACGACTGACGGACGTCCTTGGCGGTCACGCTCTTGGCGACCTTGTCGGCCTCCATGAAGTGGATCTCGCGCGACCGGTTCTCGAAGCCGACCCACGGGCCGGAGAGAGCCCCAGATGTCCTGAACTGGTTGTCCTTGGTCGTCGTGATCGTGCTGTCGGGTTTCTGCATCTTCGCGCCGCGCCGGTCACCCTTGACCTTGAACGTGCCCAGGCTGTTCGCCCGGGTGTCGAGCAGGTAGTACGAGCCGTGGTTCAGCTTCACCTGCCAGCGGGCACCCTTGCCGCCGCCGCCGTAGATCGTGACGATGCGGTCGAACGTCTTCATGGCGTCGGCGCTGCCTGGACCGCCGGCGGAGGCCTTCCCGATCAGCTTGAAGGCGCGGTCGAGGTTGTCGGTCTTCACGATGACGATCGTCGAACGACGCTTGGCAGTCTTCTTGACACGGAACTCGGTCACCCCCGGGCGGAATCGAGCATCAGAGACGGTGACCTTGCGGTCGCCACTCCTGAGCTTCACGATCTTGGGCTTTCCGGGTGCCCCCGGGCGGGCCAGGGTCGGACCCGTGTCGGCCGATGCAGCAGCTGGCGCCAGGGCCAGGCCCCCCACCGCGACCGCAGCCGCTACGAGGAGCGCAGCCATCTTTGAATGTGATGTCACTTCAGTCCCTTCGTCGAGCTACCGAGGCGTGGCGCGTGTTGACGTGCCCGCCATGGGTGAACCATTGCGCGCAGGCGTTCCGAAATCGTTACGGCACCAAGCCCGCCGAGTGCACACCTGGGTGACGGAATTCAGCGCCGAGTGCACACCTGGTGGACGCCTACCCGCTGCGCCCCAGCGCCGCGAGTGTCCGCGCCTGCGCGTCGGCGCCGGCATCCACCGTCACGGGTGCAGCGAATATCCCGGCGGCCTGCAGCTGTTCCTGCATCGGTTGAAGCGCCGTCACCATCGCCTCGACCTGAGCCAGCTCGTCGTCGGTGAACCGCTGTTCGTCGCCGATGCCCTGGCCGAGGTCCCAGCGGTGCACGAGCAGGTCCATGGTCATCTCGCTGATGTACTGGAGCGCGGGCAGGGGACCTCTCGACGAGTTCGTCGTTCGGTCGAGAGCTCCGGGGGCCGAGAAGGCCGTGGCCGACTCCTTGGCCGCCAGATCCCAGGTGGTGACCGGGTCGCTTCCCAGCTGGTCCCCGTCGAAACGGTCGCCTACCTCGTCGACGGTCGAGCCATCGAGCATGGGCGTCGCCCAGAGCTGCTCGTACACCAGATGGTTCACCAGAGCCCGAACGTCCCACTCGCTGCACGCGGTGGGATTCGACCACTGGTCAGCCCTGACGCGGTGGACGACCGAGCCGAAGGCTCGTTGTGCGGCGAGGAATCGTTGGAGTGGGTCAGGAGTCGACATCGCCATCACCTCTGACCCGAAACTACGCCGGTGTGTCTGGCGGGTCTAGGGGTCCGGTTCGCCTGGGCTTCGCTAGGGCCCTAGAAATCTCGGGCATTCGGGAGCATGCTGGCCCGATGGGGGCGCTGCGCCACCAGGTGTGGCGACGTACGCGTCGGAAGGTAGCGCGGATGTTCGTACAGATCATGCAGGGCAAGGTCAAGGACGCCGACCTGCTGCTGAAGCAGATGGACGTGTGGAGCCATGACTACAAGCCACACGCCACCGGGTTCCTCGGGTCGACCAGCGGGATCGATGACAACGGCAACTTCATCGCCATCGCGCGCTTCGAGTCCGAGGCTGCGGCGCGTGAGAACAGTGACCGCCCCGAACAAGGTGAGTGGTGGGAGACGGTGGAGTCGACCTTTGACGGCGAGGTCACCTTCACCGACTGCACCGAGGTGGACGCCATGCTCGGCGGCGGCTCGGACAACGCCGGTTTCGTGCAGATCATGAAGGGACGCGCGGTCGACCCGGACAAGATGCGCGGCACTGCCGAGCAGATGGAACAGGAGCTGCGGAAGGCGCGTCCGGACATCCTTGGTGGTTTGGCCGCCTGGCACGGTGACCGCGAGTTCACCCAAGTCATCTACTTCACCTCAGAAGAGGCGGCGCGCTCGGGTGAGCAGGAGATGTCCGACGATCCCACGGCCGATGAGTGGGACAAGATGATCGATGGTGAGATGACCTTCATCGACCTCCGCAAGCCCCGCTTCGACTGACCCACCACCGCCCGC
>JAHELE010000099.1 GCA_024644345.1 Actinomycetes bacterium
GCCGGTGCCTTCTTGGCGGTGCGCTTGGCGGTTGCCTTCTTCGTCGTGCGCTTTGCAGCGGCCCTCTTGGTCGACTTCTTAGTCGTCCGCTTGGCAGCAGTGGAACGCTTCGCTGCCTTCTTGGCCGTGGTGGACTTGGCAGCCACCTGTGCCTCCTGACGCGTCAGTGTCCGGCCCCTTCGCCGAACGCTTTGGTTGCACAATCCCATCGTCACTGTCGTGACGCCAGCACCGTGCATGCATTTCAACGTTCGTGTCGCAAAACGTTGCGTCGCACATTCTGTCGGCAACTGCGCGATTGCGCGACCCCTACACGCACTTCATGTCGGTTGCATTCGCAACGTGGTCGTGCATGATCCACGACGTTAACGTGTGCACTTGATCGAATTACGTGATGCGTGGTCCGGCGAGCTGCTCAAGAAACTGTGCCATTCGTTTGCGGATTGACCTGGATGCTGCACTGTCGGCGGCTTCACCTGCTGCGACGCTGACCAGGTGTTGAACGCTGTCGAATGAGACGACGTCGAGCTCAGGAACGACGAGTGTTGACTCAACTGACGCGGGAACTACGAGTGATTCGTGCGCGACGCCGTGAAGCTCCTCGTCGCCGGCATCGAGCGAGAGAACTGTTGCGCCTGACTTCCGTGCATCCCAGGCGCGCTCCAGCAGTCCCTCGGGCGCCGTGGTCTCACTGACGACGAAGAGAGTTTCGCCCCTGCCTGCCGCCTCAAGCCGCTCGAGCGTCACGCTGAGGTGCGCCGGCGCATCGGCCGGAGCTTGGTAGCGGACCAGCGTTGGGCTCAGCTGAGGGACTCCCGCCCAGCGGGACTCGTCGTCGAGGTGAGCCGCAAGATGCCAGGGTTCGGCCTCTGGGGTGCCAACGAGCAGGAGCCCACCGGCCTCCGTCGTGCGGCGCCGCATGGTGCGGGCGAAGCCCTGTGTGCGCTCGACCCACCCGGAGGAGGCGAGCATCTCTCGCAGCACCATGACGCGACTGACATCCACGCCCCCATCGTGCCCCAGCGGAGCAGATGCCACCATGCACGGCATGAACGTGCGTGTCGGGACCAGCGACCCTGGAACGCCCCAGGTCCGACGGGTGGTGGGTTTGGTCGGTGGAACGGGGGCCCTCGGGCGCGGGCTGACGCGCCAGCTGTCGATGGCAGGACACCGCGTGCGGATCGGCTCCCGCGACCTCGCTCGCGCTGAGGCGATCACCGCAATGATGGGTTCCGGCGTGGTCGCAGTCACCAATCAGGGTGCGTGCGACGCCGACTTGGTGTTGGTGACGGTCCCTTGGTCCGGGCACGACGAGATCCTGCTCTCTCTACGCGACGCCTTGACCGGGCGCACCGTCGTCGACTGCGTCAACCCCTTGGGGTTCGACGAACGAGGCCCCTTCCCTCTGTCAGTGGACGCCGGCAGCGCTACCCAGCGGGCGCAACAGCTGCTGCCGGGCAGCGTGGTCGTCGGCGCGTTCCACCACGTGTCCGCCGACCAGCTCGCGTCCGATGACCTGCTCGACAGCGATGTGCTGGTGGTAGGTGACGACCGCGACGCCCTCCATGCTGTCATCGATCTGGTCGACACGATCACAGGGCTGAGGGGCGTCTATGCAGGACGCCTCCGGAATGCTGGGCAGATAGAAGCGCTGACCGCCAACCTGATCGCCATCAACCGTCGCTACGGTGTCCAGTCAGGCGTCCGAATTGCTGGCCTCGACTGAGCGAGCAGCACCGATCACTGATAGGACTGATCGACGGACGGGTAGCTGCCGCTGATGACGTCCTCGGACCAGGCCCGCACCGCCTCGGCAATGACCGAGCGGGTATTGGCATACGGGCGGACGAACTTGGGGTGAGGTGTCGGCGTCAAGCCGACGAGGTCTTGCCACACGTTGACCTGGGCGTCGCAGCCGTTTCCGGCGCCGATCCCGATGGTGGGAATCGACAATGCGTCGGTGACCCGTGCGGCAAGCTCGGCGGGGACCACTTCGAGCACGACAGCGAATGCTCCTGCTGACTCCAGCGACTTCGCGTCCCGAATGAGGCGCTCGCCCGATCCGCCACGACCCTGGACACGGTAGCCGCCGAGAGCATTCACCGACTGAGGCGTCAGCCCAAGGTGGCCCATCACCGGAATTCCGGCCCCCACGAGCGCTTCGACCTGGGGAAGGATGCGCTGTCCACCTTCCAGCTTGACCCCGTGGGCTCCGCCCTCTTTCAGGAAGCGCGCTGCCTCGCCGAGAGCTTGGTCGGGTGATGCCTGGTAGGTGCCGAAGGGCATGTCTGCGACGACAAGTGCACGCCGCGTGGCCCTC
Source organism: Actinomycetes bacterium (assembly GCA_024644345.1). GTDB lineage: Bacteria > Actinomycetota > Actinomycetes > JAHEKZ01 > JAHEKZ01 > JAHEKZ01. The sequence goes on from JAHELE010000099.1 coordinate 2,321, forward strand.
GTGACCGCAGCGACCAGGGGGACCAACTCGTCCATGGTCACCGGAATGGTCGTCTCGTATCCGTAGACGACGTTGGCGGCCGAATCGCCAACGAGTAGGACAGGGACGCCCACGTCGTCGAAGAGTCGTGCCGTGACGGCGTCATAGGCGGTCAGCATGGGCCAACGTTCACCGCGCTCCTTGGCCTTCGCAAGATCGCGCAGGGTCACTCGCGTCTCTCGCTGCGCGCCGTAGAGTCGTGGTGGTTGCTGGTCGCCAGAAGAACGGACGGTGTGGGTCATCTCAGTTCCCTTCGCCTCGAGGCCTTGTGTGGTCCCCGGACTGCTCCCATGGTGACACCTCGTCCGTCAGATCCCAAGCCCCGGGCCGATCGCCTGCTATGGGACCCGTCTCTGCACGGCGACTCGGGCCATCCTCGCCGCTGGGCGATTCTCGGCGTGCTACTCGTGAGCCTGCTCATCGTGGTGCTCGACAACACCGTCCTGAACATCGCCCTTCCGACGATCCAACGGGATCTGGCCGCAACTCCCGGCGAGCTTGTCTGGGCCGTCGACTCCTACATCTTGGCCTTTGCCGCCCTGCTCTTCACCTGGGGTGTTCTGGGTGACACGTACGGGCGTCGCCGAATCCTGCTGATCGGGCTGGCGCTGTTCGCGATCGCCTCTGCAGTGTGTGCCTTCTCGGTGAATGCCCAGATGCTCATCGGATTCCGGGCGTTGATGGGTGTCGGTGGGGCGGCGGTGCTGCCGGTCACGCTGGCGATCATCACGGTGGTGTTCCCACGTGCTGAACGCGGTAAGGCCATCGGGACCTGGGCCGGAGCGGTCGGCGGGGCGGTGGCGCTCGGACCGGTTCTGGGTGGGCTGCTGCTCGAGCACCCTGAGTGGTCGCAGTGGCTCACCGGAAATGCTTGGGGGTCCGTCTTCTTGATCAACGTTCCCATCGTGATGATCGGAATCGTTGGCATCGTGCGGGTTGTACCCGAGACCAGGAACCCACACCCGGGCAGGCTGGACGTGAGTGGTCTGGTCGTGTCGGCCACCGGACTGTTCCTTCTGGTGTTCGGGATCATTCACGCAAGCGAAGTGGGCTCGTGGCTGAACGCACTGGTGCTGGTTCCGATTGCGACCGGTGTGGGAGTCCTCTCGGTCTTCATCGTCCTGGAGTCGCGCAGCGATCATCCGTCGTTCGATGTCTCGCTCTTCACCCACCGGGCATTCTCGGTCAGCCTCGCAGCGATGAGTCTTGCCTTCTTCGCCCTGTCCGGTGTCATGTTCACGCTTCCGTTCTTCCTTCAGATCTTGAGGGGATACACCACCCTGCAGGCGGGGCTCTGTTTCATTCCCTTCGCCATCGGGCAGCTGTTGGCCGCCCCACGAAGCGCGACGGTCGTCGCACGGTTCGGGTATCGGCCCGTCATGAGCGGGGGGCTAGGTGTGGTTGCGGCGGCATGCCTCGGTATCGCGTTGATGAACCTCGACACCCCACTGTGGATCCTTCTGGCGATCTTCTTCGCCTTCGGGTTCGGGATGGGCAACGTCATGGCACCGGCGTCGACCTTGATCCAGAACTCCTTGCCATTGGCCCGGGTCGGGGCGGGATCTGCCGTTCAGAACACGGTGCGCCAGGTCGGAGGTGCGCTCGGGGTGGCGATCATCGGCACGGTCCTGGCCACCACGTACGCCGCCGGGGCCGAAAGCACCCTGTCGAGCCTGCCCGAAGGTGCGCGCAGCATCGCCAGCGAGTCGGTGGTGGCGACCGACATCGTCCTCAACGAGGCGCAGGCCAAGGGTCTGCCTGCCAGCGAGGTCGATGCACTCAGGGCCGGCGCCTACCAGGACTTCCTGAACTCCGCTCACCTCACGTCGCTCATATCGGCCGGGATGATCGTCGTAGCGGGATTCGTGGTGATCTTCCTGCTGCCGCGCGCCGACCCTCCGGCGCGGGCGAGGGCGGCTCGAGGGCCACACACTGAGCAGGACGCCTAGGAGTCGCCCGGATTTCGCGTTGCTGCCAGCTGGGTCAGGTATGACTCACGCCAATCGGCGATGGTCCAGCCCCTGAGCACCTCGTCGAGCTCGCGCCAACGTCGTCGGCGCTCGGGGAGGGTCATCGTGATGGCGCGGTGAATTGCCTCGGCGACGCCGTCGATGTCGTACGGATTGACGATGACGGCGCTCTCCAGCTCGCGCGCGGCTCCCGCGAATGACGACAGCACCAGGACGCCGGGGTCATCGGGGTCCTGTGCCGCCACGTACTCCTTTGCGACCAAGTTCATGCCGTCGCGCAGCGGGGTGACGAGCCCGACTCTGGCGGTCCGGTAGAAACCGGCCAACGTGCTCTGGGTGTACGTGCGGTTGACGTACCGAAGCGGAACCCAGTCGGCTTCACTGAATCGCCCGTTCACCGCCCCGGACTGACGCTCGAGGTCGGCACGGATCTGTCGGTACTCAGGAACCTCACCGCGCGAGGCGGGGGCTACCTGCAGCATGACGGCCTGGCGGCGGTGCTCGGTGTGCCGGTCGAGGAAGCGGCCGAAGGCAGCGAACCGGTCGTGCAGTCCTTTGGAGTAGTCGAGCCGGTCGACCCCGATGATCAGCCAGCGCCCGAGGAGTGAGTCGCGCAGCCTGCGAACGGTGACCTGTTGCGAGGCCCGCATGGCTTGCTGGGCCACCAGGTCGCGGTCGATCGAGATGGGCATGCACCTCACTAGCGTGCGGGTTCCGGATGGCATGGTGATGTAGTCGTCGTAGGTCAGGCTGCCTCCGGCGAGGTTGATCAGGTAGTCGAGGCAGGCCTGACGGTCGCCCTCGGTCTGGAACCCAACGAGGTCGTAGTCCGTCAGTGCTTCCATCAGCGCTCGGTGACCGGGGAGAGCCACCACCAGATCTGGTGGTGGAAGTGGCGTGTGCAGGAAGAAGCCGATCCGCGCCCGCACCCCTTCCTCGCGCAGGAGGGCAGCAAGGGGCATCAGGTGGTAGTCCTGCACCCACACGAGGTCGTCGTCGCGGATCATCGGAGCGAGTAGTCGCGCGAACGAGCGGTTCACGCGTTGGTAGCCCCGGTAGGTGTCGCGTCGGTAGTCGACCAGGTCGAGCCGGTAGTGCAGCAGCGGCCAGAGAGTGCGGTTGGCGAAGCCGTTGTAGTAGGCGTCGTACTCGTCTCGGGCGAGGTCGACCGTGACGTACTTGATGCCGCCCTCGTCGAGCTCTGTGGGCGGACCGGGGGAGTCGGACACCTTTCCGGACCAGCCGAACCAGATCCCGCCGTTCTCGGCCAGAGCAGAATGCATGGCGGCAGCCAGCCCGCCGGCACGCGTCTCGCGTGGCATCGCCACACGGTTGGACACGACGATGAGTCGGCTCACGAGGCGTAGTCCCAGGGGCGGGACAGGCTCATCGCGATCTGGATGATGCCGAGCATGGAGTACGTCTGGGGGAAGTTGCCCCACAGCTCGCCGGTCTCAGGGTGAAGGTCTTCGGACATCAGCCCGACGTGATTGCGTCGGCTGAGGATTTTTTCGAACAGGTTCCGCGCCTCGTCGGTACGGCCGACGCGAGCGAGAGCATCGAGATACCAGAAGGTGCAGAGGTTGAATGAGGTGTCGGGCTCACCGAAGTCATCGGCGTCGACATAGCGGAAGAGATAGTCACCCTGCTTGAGGTGGGTCTCGACCGCTTCGAGTGTGCCGAGGAACCGATCGTCGTCTGCGGAGATGAAACCGAGATCGGGGAGTACGAGGGTCGAGGCGTCCAGGCGGGATCCACCCCAGGTCTCCATGAAGGCACCGCGTTCTTCGCTGTAGGCCTCGTGGATGATGCGGTCACGCATCAGATCAGCACGTGAACGCCAGTGGGCCGCACGGTCGCGGTGCCCGAGCTGCAGCGCGATCTTGGCCAGACGGTCGGCTGCGACCCAGCACATGACGCTGCTGTACGTGTGCACGCCCTGCCGGCCGCGGAACTCCCACAGCCCGGCATCGGGCTGGTCGTAGAGCTCGTACGCCAGATCGCCAGCACGCTCCAGCTGCTCAAAGGCACCGCCATCGCCCGGGGTCGTGAGGCGCTGGTCAAAGAACAGGTGGGTCGAAGCCATCACGACGCTGCCATAGACGTCGTGCTGCTTCTGCAGGTAGGCCTCGTTGCCGCTCCGAACCGGCGCGTTGCCCCGGTAGCCGGCAAGATTCGGCTCGAGCTGCTCGGTCAGAGCTCGCTCGAAGTGGATCCCGTAGACCGGCTGCATCTGTTCAGAACCCGACGCCAGCGTGTAGATGTAGCCGAGGAAGTCCTCCATGCTCTTGGTGGCCCCGAGCTGGTTGAGTGTTCGCACCACAAATGCGGCATCGCGCAGCCAGCAGTAGCGGTAGTCCCAGTTTCGTCCTGAACCCGGCGCCTCGGGGATGGATGTGGTCAGCGCGGCGACGATGGCACCGGTCCCTTCGTACTGGCAGAGCTTGAGTGTGATCGCGGCCCGGATCACCGCGTCCTGCCACTCGAAGGGAATGGACAGCGAACGGGACCACGACTGCCAGTACTCGACAGTGCGGTCGAACGCGTCCCTGGCGAACGCCTCTGCGGAGGTGGTCAGGCTCTCGTCGGGGCCAAGAATCATGTGCACTGGACGGTCGAGTACGAAGGGGAGCTCGCGCTCGATGTAGGGAACGCGGGTGTCGGTGGTGAGACGAAGGGTCGTGTCTTTGAGCACCCATCGGATGTGGTGGCTACCGCTGGTGCGTTCGGGGATGCGCCCGCCCCAGTCGGTGAGCGGACGCACGCGGATGGTGATGCGCGGCCCGCCTTCAAGGGGGCGGATCCGCCGTATGTACATCACCGGGTGGTAGAGCCGGTCCCAGCGATGAAAGCGGGGTGCGAAGTCGGTGATCTCGACCGCGCTCCCGTCCTCGGCACGCAGCACCGTGACGAGGACGGCCGTGTTGGGCAGGTACCGCTGCTCGGACGACACCTGACCCTCGAGCTCGATGGCGCACACCCCGTGACCGAGCTCGGAGGGCTGTAGCAGCTCGCAGAATGTGGGGTCCGCAGCCAGGTGGGGAAGGCAGCCCCAGACGTAGCGACCATTGCGGTCCACCAGCATCCCGACCGTGCTGTTGCCGATCACCGCCAGATCGAGCGACTGCTCGACCGGGGTCACGGCGGCACCTCCTCGGGAATCTGGGTCAACCATCCGCGTACCGCCTCTGGGTCAGAAATCCTGTACTTGGCGACGGTATCGCTACGTGGTCCCACCAGCACTGAGAGCCCACCGTGGCGGTGAGCCGCCGCGAAGGCGAACTCGTCGGTGCGGTCGTCTCCGACGACGACTGGGCGCCGCCCGGCGAATGGTGGCTGCGCCATCAGCTCGTCAAGAGCCAGGCCCTTGTCGAAGGCGGCAGGTCGCAGCTCCTGGACCAGGACGCCTGGCTGGACCTCCAGCATGCCGTGTGACGCCTCAGCCGTACGTCGTGCCAGGGCGACGACAGCAGCCTCGTGCTGTGGGGCGTTGCGGTAGTGCAGCGCGAATCCGTAGCCCTTGTCCTCCATCCAGGCATCGGGAAGGCTTGCCAGCGCCTCCTCCAGGGTGCGACGGACTGACTCCAGCTGTTCGGCGTCCGGATGGTGCAGCCGCGTACCGGTGCTCCCTCGAACCTCGGTACCGTGCCCACCCGCGGCGTAGGGACGCCAGGGATGGAACACCCGATCGATGTCCTCAAGTGGACGACCAGAGATCAGCGCGACCGCGCCGCCGAGTGCGGTACTCACCGAGGTGAGGAGCGTCAGCAAGCCTTCGGAGGCCCTGACGAGCTCAGGGTGTGACTCGAACTCCAGCAACGTTCCGTCGACGTCGAGAAACAGTGCCGTGGGAGTTCGAGTGAGCTCGGCCCACGCTGGGGCGGCCGGGAGGGAAGAAGAGGGCGTCACGACGGCCGGATGTCGTCGGCGGTCTCGTGCCATCGACTGGTGATCGGGAGTCGGCGGTCACGTCCGAACGCCTTGAACGAGATCTTCGGCCCCGGCGGGTACTGGCGTCTCTTGTACTCGGCGCGGTCGGTCAGGCCCAGTACTCGCTGGATCAGCTCGGGCGAGAAACCAGCCGCGATCAGGTCGGCGGCGCCGGCGTCCTGTTCCACGTAGTCATCCAGGACGTCGTCCAGAAGCGCGTAGTCGGGTAGCGAGTCGGTGTCCAACTGGCCCGGCCGCAGCTCGGCCGACGGTGGTTTGTGAATGCTGTTGGGCGGGATCGGCGGGGTTGTCCCGAGTGCCTCAGCATGGCTGTTCCGCCAGAGTGCGAGCTCCCACACCAGCGTCTTGGGAACGTCCTTGAGTGGGGCGTAGGCACCGACTGCGTCGCCATAAAGGGTGGTGTACCCGACGGCGAGCTCACTCTTGTTGCCGGTCGCGAGCACCAGATGGCCCTCTTGGTTCGAGATCGCCATGAGCGTGGTGCCGCGGACCCTGGCCTGCAGGTTTTCTTCGGCCAACCCGGTCAGGGTGAGCTGCGCGTGATAGGCGTCGACCATGGTTCCGATGGGAACCTCGCGGAATGCCATGCCCGTTCGGGATGCCATGTCCGCAGCGTCGTCACGTGAGTGCTGGGACGAGTGCGCGCTCGGCATGCCGACGCCGTGGACCGACCCGGCGCCGAGTGCATCGACGGCGATTGCGGCGGTCAAGGCCGAGTCGATTCCCCCTGACATTCCGATCAGCACGCTGGCGAATCCGTTCTTGCGTACGTAGTCGCCGAGGCCGCAGACGAGCGCTCGATACACCTCTTCGGCATCGCTGAGGCGTGGGGGCGCCGGAGGGTGAGGTGGGGTCGCAAAGATGTCGGCGTACACGATCTCGGCTGCGAACTGCTCTCCGCGTGCGATGAGTTCACCAG
>JAHELE010000100.1 GCA_024644345.1 Actinomycetes bacterium
AACCCTGAACAAGAGTCGTGACGAGTGGGGTGGAAGCACAGCTCGCCACCCCACTCGTCACGCGACCACCTCAACCAGGTCGCCCTCTCGGGCCAGGTCTACCGGTACAGGCGCATCGAGACCATCAGCGATCACGTCCAGCTGAGCATCCGTCCGGCCTGGACCGTGGTGAAAGAGCATCAGGCGCCGCGCCTTGAGCTGACTGGCGAGCGCGATGGCATCGTCGACGGTTGAGTGCCCATAGGCATCAGCGAGTGCTCGCTCGGGCTCAAGAAACTGCGCGTCGTGGATCAGCAGGTCGACACCAGCGACGAGGGCCTCGACAGCATCGGTCAGCCCGCCGGTGGCGACATGGTCCGGAAGGTACGCGATATCGACGCTCCCGTCCGACACCCGGTAGCCGAAGGTGCGTCCCCCTTTGTGGCGAATGTCGGCCGCCGTCACCGAGTAGCCCTCGATCGCGTGAACTCCAGGCTCAATCGCCCGGAAGGTCCAGTCGCCGAGCAGTCCGCTCGGGGTTATCGGAAAGGCAGGCGGTGCCATTGACTGCGCCAACAGGTCTTCGCCCGATCGCCCGTCTTGCGCTGGGAGGTAGAGCTCGACTTCGGCATCCACGTTGTCGCCGGACACGAAGAACGGGATGCCCTGTACGTGGTCCCAGTGCAGGTGGCTGAGCAGGATCGAACCCCGGAAGGGCCGGAAGTCCCAGTGGGCGCTGAGGTTTCTGAGACCGGTTCCGGCGTCGAGCACAAGGGAAGGGGCCTCTTCCGCGTGACGGCTCACACCGATACACGAGGTGTGTCCGCCGTACCGGACGAAGTCGGCACCCGGCGCCGCGGTGGACCCACGGACCCCCAGCATCGTCAGGTGCACGATGTCACCGCTGCTGCGCCAGGCTGTCGGCCTTGATCACGACTCCAGCGAGGACTCGAGCGATCGGATCCGGGTCGTGAGCGTGGTAAGCAACGACCGGGCGATGCCTGGGTACTTGTCCAACAGCTCGGAGAAGACCAAGGGCGACACCGTGAACGTCTTGGCACCGTCCGGCCCGGCCACGACCGTGGCCGAGCGGGGTGCACCGTCGATGAGAGACATCTCGCCGAAGTAGTCGCCCTCAGTCACGGTGCCGCGTGGCACGTCGTTGACGAGGACAGAGGCAGAACCTTCCAGTACGAGCTGAAGTCCGGAGTCCTTGCTCCCCTGCTCGACAATCACTCGCTCGGGCTTGAAAGTGAAGCCGGCGCCGCGCTGGACGAGCTCGTCGACGGCGTCCTCGGGAAGCTCGCTGAGGAGCTCGACTCGGACGATCGCTTCCTTCGGACGCATGGGTTCTCCTGACAGCTCGGACAACGGTCCACACAAACTAGCAGCGTCGGACCGGCCCTCTCTCTATCCGGACGCGAGTGCATCGACATCGTGGAGCGACCGCCACGAGTCGAGCACGGCTACCCAACCCGTCGCACCGATCTGGTGATAGACCTCTCGCGCGTGATCCAGGGCGACTCTGCCCTCGGCTGCACGGCCCCGGTCGACCAGCCAGCGCCCCAGGTCTTCCTCAGCCCTGGCGCTCAAACCGATCGCCCCGAAGTCCGCCAGTGCGACCACCCCCGCGCGCAGGTCGGACTCCACCTGAGCCGGATCGTCGCCCCGCATGGCCCCAACAACTCCCCTGAGGTTGAGCAGGTGCGCCGCGACAGCCGGCGAGACGATCCCCGAAGCCGCGTCCGCCACCGGGTCGAGGAGGGTCTGGGCGAGATCAGACTGCTTCGCAGCAACCGCCGCGCGCACCAAGAGTGGCCAGAAGTTCATGAAGTCATCGTCGAGACCCATGGCCGCTAGGGAGTGGTCCAGGGTCTCTTTGGTCAGGGCCGCGGCTCCGTCGACATCGCCCATTGCCATCTTGGTCAGCACCTCAAGACAGCCAATGGCGGCGAGGTCCCATGACTGTCCGGCTCCGTCCAAGCTGGGGAGCGGAGGGATCGGCTCGCCCTTGGCTTCGGCGAGGCGCGCTTCGACCCAGCCCAGCAGGATCTTGATGGAGGGCACGTTGACCAGGCCCTTGGCCTCGGTGAGCACCGCCTCCGACTCTGCCAGCTTCCCGGCGTTCCACAGGGCACACGCGGAGTTTCCGTAGGACCAGTCGAGCATCCCGGAGATACCAGACCGTCGAGCTACGGTCACCGCCTCCTTGAAGGTTGACAACGCCGATGGCAGATCCCGGCTCATCTCCAGAGTGCCGACGTTGACCAGGGCGTTGGCCAGCACTGCGGGGAGGTCGTGCGCCCGCGCTATGTCGGCGGCCATATCGGTGAGGCCACGTGCGGCGTTGGGGGCGCCGATGGCCTGATAGCGCGTGCCGAGACCGATCATGGCTCGCCCCAGTTCCTCGGCGCTGCCGACGGACTCGGCGAGGAGCAGCTGACGTTCCAGGTACTCGGATGCAGTGGTGATGTCGCCGTGGGGGAACTGGCCGTGCGGCGAGACATGGGCGTTTGCCAGCGGCCGGGCCATCCGCAGCAAGGCATACTCCGCGCCCCGGGTCTCGTCGAGGGCGCGCCACCGCGGCTCAGCGATCTCGATCACCTGCTCGGCGTCGCCGACGAACGTCAGGCACTCGCACAGCCGTCCCGCGGCGATCCCCGCATCGATAGGCCGCGAGAGCGAGTCGTAGAGGTCCATCGCCCGTTGCGCCTCGGAGGCGCCACCCTCATAGGCACCAGCACCAATCGATGACTCTGAGGCGGCCAGGTAGAGCCGTGCTTGTTCCGGTGGCTCCGTGGTGCGCTTCAAGGAGGCCAGATAGAGGCGGTGTGCCTCCTCTGGTGAGCCGAGCGCCGTGGCGCGCTCAGCGGCGCGTACGAGGAGTGCGACAGCGCGGCTCTCGAGCCGTTCGACGTCTGACTCGTCACTGCTGGAGAGGTCGACGGCGTCCAACAGGTGCTGAGCAATGACGACGGCGAGGTCGCCGCCAGGATCGGGCTGCTCAGCCAGGTGGTCGGCAGCAGCCAGGTGACGCTGCTTCCGGTCACGACGAGACAACGTCGCGTAGGCGATCTGGCGGACCACGGACTGGACAAATCGGAACTGACCGCGCTCGGCAGAGAAGCGGTCCCGTTGAAGAGCGATGATCTGCTTTTGCTGGAGCGAGGTCAGGGCACTGTCAAGATCTGCGGAGTCCAGCGTGACCGCCGCCAAGCCCTCTCGGGTGAACGAGAGGCCAAGAACGCTGGCGTCGGCAACAGTGCGCCGCTCCTCGGGGCTCAGTGCGTCCAACCGGGCAGCGACCAGTGCCTGCAGGGAAGCAGGGGCTCCGACATCATCCAGGTCGAGAACGACATCATCCGCCAGGACGTACTCGCCACTGCGGGGCACGACCGCATCTCTGTCGATGAGCGCGCGCACTGTCTCGACGGCGAAGAGCGGAACACCTTCCGCCCGAGAGACGAGTGCGTTGCGCGCCCCCTCTGGGAGTCCGACGACGAGCGCGTCGACGAGGCCCGACATTGCCGAGTCGTCCAGAGGATCCAGGCGCACCACTGCAGAACGGCGGCCGCCGAGCTGAGGACGTCGCTCCAGCAGCTCGGGTCGGGCCAACGCCACCACGAAGATCGGAGCTTGAGCAGTACCGAGCATGTGGTCGAGGAAGTCGAGCAGCCCATCGTCGGCGTACTGGGCGTCATCGATCACCAGCACGACGGCGTTACCGTCCTCACTCAGCCGCTCAAGGAACGAGGTCCACGCAGCGAACAGGTCCAGCTTGGCGAACCCGCCAGCGCCACCAGCACCGACCAAGGCTGCCATGCGGGGGCGCAGCCAGTCACGCTCCTCCTGATCGGGAACGAACTCGGCGAGCGCCACCTCCAGGCGCTCCACGACCTCGTCGCCGCTATCAGCCTCGGTGAGTCCCAGCCGGGTTCTGACCGCTTCGGCGAGCGCCCAGAATGCGACTCCGTCGCCGTAGGAGAGGCACCGCCCGCGATGCCACCGGATCGTGGCGGCGAGGCCATCGGCGTACTTCTCGAACTCCCAGACCAGACGTGACTTGCCGACGCCCGGGTCACCATCGACAACCACAAGTCGCGGATGGCGTGACTCCTGCGTCGAGTGGAAGAGTTCCTTGAGGAGACGAAGCTCGCGATCGCGCCCGGTGAGTGGGGCTTCCAGCCCGTCGACGCGCTGACCGCCACCCAGGTCGCCCACCACTGTCTTGGCATGCCACAGTCGGGCGGCCTCCGCCTTGCCCTTCATTCGGTGCTCGCCAACGTCTTCGTAGGCGATGGCTGCGGCCGTCAGCGATCGGGTGGACTCATCGACCCACACCTGGTGTGGGCCAGCAGTCGCCTGCACCCGAGCCGCGGTGTTGACGGCGTCGCCTGCAACCATTCCCTCGCCGGTAGCCCCTAAGGTCACGGCCACTTCGCCCGTGACAACTCCCACCCGGATGGCCAGATCCGGAGCACCGATTTCATGACCCATCGCCTGAATCGCCTGCACAAGCTCCAGTGCTGCGCGCACAGCCCGCTCAGCATCGTCCTCTCGGGATACTGGAACCCCCCAGATAGCCATCACCGCATCACCGATGAACTTCTCCACGGTCCCGCCGTACCGGTCTATCACCGTTCGACACTCGGCGAAGTAGCGAGACAGGAGCTCTCGAACCTCCTCGGCATCGCGCGTTTCTGACAGCGGAGTGAACCCCACGAGATCGGCGAAGAGAACTGAGGTCAGTCGCCGCTCCGCGACCGGCACGCTAGGAGGCTCGGCAGGTTTGCCACTGAGGAGATGGCCGCACTCGATGCAGAACCGGCCACCGGCGACAGCGGTAACCCCGCACGACGGGCACACGGGCGGGGACGACGGCGACCCGCATTCCTGGCAGAACTTGGCGGTGTCGGGGACATCGACCGAGCACTGGGTGCAACGCGGCAAAGGGCCACCTCCCAGGTTACCGATCAACCGCTGACGCCCAGCGAGAGTCCGATCTACGCCATCAGCACGACGATAGTCGCTCAGGGGTCGCTGAGCCCACCATCGCCCGAAGGTCGGTCACCCCGGGTCGGTCTACCCGACTACCTCAAGGTTCGGAGGGGCGAGGCTAGGCCACGCCCCGCACCTCGACAGTCGCCTCAGGGGCGTCGTCAAAGGCCTCGATGTACGCGGCCCCGCAGGTGGTACACGCCCACTCGCGCGCCACGTCGTCCCCCTGGACTGGAACGACTTCGAAAAGGGAGTCTCTGCCACAGTCGTGGCACCAGAACTCCGTGATGTCGATGCCATCAGCCATGGCTTGCCTCCTCGCCTTCGTGATTCCTACGACTCCCACGCTGACACCTGGGTCTGACAGGTCCTGGGATATCACCCGGTGTGTCGGCCGGAAATGAGGCTGAGAGGGGGCGAAACGGCCAGTTTCCCGCCGGTGTGGGCCATCATGGGATGGCGACTGCCCCACCCCCACCACTGGGAGCACCCGATGCAGACTGTTTGGAAAGGCTCGATCGCTTTCGGCATGGTCTCGATCCCCGTCCGGCTGGTCTCCGCCACCGAAGAGAAGGACGTGCCCCTTCGCCAGGTGCATGAGACAGACGGCGGACGGATCAAGTACAAGCGATTCTGCTCGGTTGACGGAGAGGAAGTGTCGTACGGCCAGATCGCCAAGGGGTACGAGCTCGAGGATGAGAACATGGTGGTCCTCACTGACAAGGATCTGGCCAACCTTCCGATCGCTTCAACGAAGTCGGTCGAGGTGGTGAGCTTCGCCGACCGGGACGAGATCAACCCGGTCTCCCTTTCCAAGGCCTACTTCGCCGAGCCCACCGGCGACGCCAAGCCCTACCTCCTGCTGCACGATGCGCTCGTCTCGACCGAGAAGGTGGCGATCGTGAAGCTTGCGCTTCGGCAGCGGGAACGGCTGGCCACGATCCGCGCGCAAGACGGCGTTCTCGTCGTGCAGACAATGCTGTGGCCTGACGAGGTTCGTAAACCTCACTTCTCGTTCATGGACGATGATGTCGAGGTTCGGCAGCAAGAGCTGGAAATGGCGTCGATGTTCGTCAACGCATTCGACCAGGGGTTTGATGCCACCCAATTCCATGACAGCTACCGCGAGGTGCTGCGCGAAGTGGTTGACGCCAAGATCGCAGGACAAGAGATCTCACGGCCCGCCGAGTCCGCCCCGGAGTCCAACGTCATCGACCTGATGGAGGCGCTGCGCGCCAGCGTCGCTGCTGCCGAGGACAAGCCGGGCAAGGACAAGCCAGCAACTAAGACGGCGTCCAAGAAGGCTCCGAAGGTAACGGCGAAGAAGACGGCCAAGTCACCGTCGAAGAAGGCAGCAGCCAAGAAGACAACCAAGAGCACGACGAAGAAGACGACAAAGGCGCCGACAAAGAAGACAGCGAGCAAAAAGACCACCAAGAAGGCCCCAGCACGACGGAAGACCGCCTAGCTCTAGAGCAGGACTTCCAGGGGGTCCGGGTCGGCCAGCCGATCCAGGACCTCCCCCAGCGTCAGGTGGGCCAGGTTCTCTCCTGCGACCTCGTTCCAGCCGCGTGGGGCAGCGGCGAAGGGCCGCGACCGCCCGCGCAGCGAGTAGGGCGTGATCGTTGTCTTTGACGCGTTGTTCTGGCTCCAGTCGATGAAGACCTTGCCCCCTCGGTCGGCCCTGGACATCGACGCCGTAGCACCCCTGGGGAAGGTTTCCGCCGCCGATTCGGCAAGTTGCTTCGCGTACTCGCTTGGGGACTGGGAATGATCCGAGGACCGCCAGCGGGCATAGACGTGAATGCCCTTGCTGCCACTCGTCACGGGAACGCTGACTAGACCCGAAGCGTCGAGCTGCTCTTTGAGCCACAGCGCCATCTGCGCGCAGCCAGAGAGCCCAACTCGAGGCCCGGGGTCGAGGTCGAGGACGAGCCGGTCGACACGCGGGCTGTCACCCCGCCAGCGCCATTGCGGGACGTGGAGCTCGAGGGCGTTCTGCTGCGCGAACCAGGCGAGCGCTGCACTCTCATGGGCCAGCGGGTACGTCACGGGACCGTCCGCATGTTCGAGCGTCAGTGTCTCGACCCAGTCGGGGGCGCCCTTGGGTAGCTGCTTCTCGAAGAATCGTGGTTCGTTCACTCCCCCTGGCCACCTGATTCTCGTGACGGGCCGGCGGCGCAGGTGCGGGAGCATCCGCTCGGCCATGCGCACGTAGTAGCCGATGACGTCCGCCTTGGTGACGCCGTCTTCCGGGTACACGACTCGGCCGGGGTTCGTGACACGCACGGTTCGGCCGCCCACGACCAACGAACTCACATCGTCAACCACCCGGCCATTGTGCCGTGCGTCACTGAGCCGACGTAACAAGTGTCGGATGGACGACAGACCGGCTCATGGGGGAACCGGACCGTGGACCCATCAGCATCACGCCTTCAGAATCCCCTTTGGATCACGACAATTCTGACCGTGGTTCTCCTGGTGAAGATTCTGCGTCACGACTCGGGGAGCCAGCAGAACTAAGCGCTTCTTCGCCCTAGACCATGGAGGGGTCGGATAAGGCGCAGTCCTGGTGAGCACCCAGCCTAGGTTCCGCGCAGAACCGTCTCGATCTCTTGGAGCGCCCGCGCCTCGTCTGCACTGATCCGATCGGTCGCGCCCTTCTCATCTACCGCCCGCGCCATGGCCCCAGCGAGTCCCAGAACCCACTCGATGTATGCCTCACGTTCTTCGGCATTCATCGCCACCGCAGCGCGGCCTGCGTCAACGAGAGTCTGGCGAGAAGATTGAACAAGGGCGTCCATAGAGTCCACCGTCGACGACCCGTCTGAGAAGTCTTTGCCGTGCGCAACAAAGTACTCGGCCAACTCATGGACGACCGGGGGCCAATCCGCTTTCTTGTGCGACTTTTCCGCAGCCTTTCCGAGAGCGCGCCCCTCTCTCAACATCGAGATCGGATTGGGGCGGTCGGCCCCGGTCAATAATCCGAAGACACCAACAGGGGCCTTCGCGAGCGCCATCCAGTTGTCATCGTCGAATCGATTCCGTTCGGTCAAGAGATTCCTTCCTCCATGCCGCCCACCAAGTAACTGGCCAACATCCACCCTAGTGATGCTTCGACCACCTCTGACGGACGTCGGTCGCGAAGCGCGTGGCTGAGCCTGTACCGCGCCCGCAACCCGACGATTGGGAGGGAGTGGGTAACGCGAACTCCAGACCGTGACCTGCGGTTTGCTGCTCCCGCGACTGGACTCGAACCAGTAACCTGCCGGTTAACAGCCGGCTGCTCTGCCAATTGAGCTACGCGGGATGGGTGCCTTACGGCCCGCCGAGAATACCAGCAGAGATGACAACAGCAGAGACCCCCAGTCCCGCCCTGAACCCTTGAGCGGGTCGGTGTGGATGACATCCGTGGGGGCTCACATCGCCGCGATGCCCCTGATCCAGCGGTTTGCGATCGTCGGCTCAACGATTGCCCTCCTGCTCGGCGGTCTCGTAGGACTGATCCTCGGTCTGCGTACGTTCCCACCGACGGCGTGGGTCGCGGTATTCGAGGTGGGCATACCAGCGGGAATCCTGGGCGCCATCCTCGGCACATTCGTCGGAGTTGTCACTCGTGCCGTTCGGAGGTTCAACCGCCCCTGACCAGGTCGCTAGGAATCGCCCACCTCTGAGCGGACGTCGTCGAGGACTTGTGCCGCGGCCTTTCGCATCTCAGCCCCCTCAGACAGCGATGGATCCAGATCAACCCGCCAGGTGATCGACCCGTCCGGGGTGCGGCGTCCGACAACACGAACGCCCGCCTCGCCCTGGATCAGCTCGAACCGATCGACCACGACGCTGGCGGTCACGCGGTCGCGCACGACGACCGCAAGACGGATGTCGTCACCCACCGGAAGTCGCAAGGTAGACGATCCCAGCTGCGGCGTGAGCGTGATGGACAGGATGCCGGGGCTGAACTCAGCGTGCTCAATCTCGTCCCAGCCGATTCGGGAGTAGTCCGGGGGAACTCGCTGCAGGTGCAGAGCGTTCTGGGATGCGACGATCACTCGCCCCTGACCGTCGTCCACCCATTCGAGAATGCGTTCTTTGTGGGCGAGGTCGAGCTGACCCGCTATCGCCGGGTCAAGCGGCTGACGGCGCCACCTCAC
>JAHELE010000101.1 GCA_024644345.1 Actinomycetes bacterium
ACCTGAATCCCTTGGCGAAAAGGAACCCCGCACCCACGGCGACCACCGTCAGGAGGAGCACCATCGCGATAGCCAGATTGACTCGTTCGCGAGTGGTCCGCTGACCCCAGGTGACGGGAAACGCCACCGCCGTGTTGTCAACAGGCCCGTGCAGTTGATAGTTCTTCGCCCAAATCATCGTCGGAGTGTGACATGCCACGACGGCCTCGTCCGGCGCTCCAGCGGGAAACACCCGATCGGAGCCGTGCGCCGTCCCGATCGAGCGAGTCAGGAGTTGGCGTAGATCAGGTGCTCACGAACCTCGCGGCTGAAGAGCAGCCGGAGAACCACCACCGCCCCGACGATCACCAGGCCCCAGACGACGCGGGCGACCGGCGCGGCTGCCCCGAAGAAGGTGAGCCCGGCGATACCGAAGAGCCCCTGGGTGAACAGGATCGGAGTGAAGGCCCAGCGACGTCCGGCCAGCACCCCACGCGACACGAGTAGAAGCCCGGTGCTCCAGAGGCCCAGCACCACCGCGACGAACCAGACCGCTCCCCACTCGGCATCGACGCTACGGACCGCCGATGTGATGTCGACGACGATGAATCCCACCATCAGCAAGGCCTCGACCAAGACCGCTGTCGACAGCAGCCGCACCTGTGCCGGCAACGGCCCATCGCCCTCGATCGTGGAGTCATCGGTGGTCACGGGCGGAGCGTATCCGCAGGCGTAAGGTGGCGCCTATGCAGCGGGCCCGACTCATCGTGAACCCAGGGGCCACCTCCACCAGTCCACGCGCTCGCGACGTCCTGACACAGGCACTCGCGTCCCAGGTGTCCATCGATGTCACCGAGACCAAGGCGCGCGGCCACGCCGCCGAGCTCGCATTCGATGCCTCCCACTCTGGATTCGACCTGCTGCTGGTCCTGGGTGGCGACGGCACCGTGAACGAAGTCGTCAACGGGATGCTGGCCGATGGTGTTGCGGCCGACACACCGACCCTGGCTGTCGTTCCGGGCGGCAGCACCAACGTCTTCGCCCGGGCTCTCGGAATGCCCGAGGACCGGGTGGAGGCGACCGGCTACCTGCTTGAGCTGCTGAGGAGCGGCGCCAGGCGGACCATTGGCCTGGGACGCGCAGATCAACGCTGGTTCACCTTCACCGCTGGCCTCGGACTCGACGCCGACGTCGTCGCACAGGTGGAGCGCAAGCGTGCGGCCGGCCGTCGCTCCAGTCACGCGCTCTACGTGCGGACCGCGCTGCGCTCTGCCTCTCGACACTCGGCACACCACAACCCACCCCTGCAGCTGTCCGATCTCGACGCGCCGGTGGACAGTCCGGTCGGCATGGTGCTGGTGGGCAACACGTCTCCCTGGACCTACCTCGGCCGCTTCCCCGTCGATCCCTTTCCCGGGGCGTCATTCGACACCGGCCTCGACCTGCTCGCCCTCCAGCACGTCGGTCTCCGCCGCACCCTGAGCCTGGCTCGCCAGTCCCTCAGCTCCCGGCACCGCCCCCCGGGCGGCACCGGCGTCATCCACCGCCACGACCTCTCCCGGTTCACCGTGACAGCTGACCACCCGGTCGCCTTCCAGGTCGACGGTGACTATCTCGGTGAACGCTCGTCGGTGGCGTTCGAAGCGGTTCCAACGGCTCTCACGGTCGTCGCCTGACCACACCGACCCCGAAGGCGCCGGTGACCTGCACCGATGTGACGCATCTGACATAACGACGCCGCAATCGCCATCGTGATCGTCTTGTGATCGGACGCACCATCTGTAAGGGTGGAACAGACCGCTTCGTCTCCGACCCCCCGAGTGACGAGCGGAGCGGTGCGACGCCCGGTGCCAACCCTCCGGCGGCCGCCCCCGGTGACCTGCAAGGAGTGTGTATCCGCATGGACTGGCGCCACCGTGCCGCCTGCCGTGACGAAGACCCCGAGCTCTTCTTCCCCATCGGCAACACCGGCCCCGCGTTGCTGCAGGTCGAAGAGGCCAAGGCCGTGTGCCGACGCTGCGAGATGATCGAACCCTGCCTGGCCTGGGCTCTGGAGACCGGTCAGGACGCCGGCGTCTGGGGTGGGCTCTCGGAGGACGAGCGTCGGGCCATGAAGCGCCGCAACCGGATGCGCACCAACGTCTGAGTTGGCCATCCCCCTGACGATCCGTCGGGCCCTGTCGGGCGAGTACGAGGCAATCGGGCAGCTCACCGCAGACGCCTATGCGCCGGTTCTGACCTTTGGCGACACAGACCCCTACCTCAGCACCCTCCAGGACGCCGTAGGACGTGCGGAGAAGGCCGAGTTGTGGGCGGCTGTCTCTACGGGCCAGTTGGTCGGCACCGTGACCGTGTGCCGCCCAGGTGGTCCGTACGCCGAGATCGCCTCGCCAGGCGAGCTCGAGGTGCGCATGCTCGCCGTTGCCCCCACCCGGCAGCGATCCGGCGTGGGACAGGCCCTGATGTCAGCGGTACACGGGACCGCAGTGACCGAGGGCTTCCGGTGGGTGGTGCTGTCCGTGATCGAGACGAACGAAAGGGCCAGAGCCTTCTACGCGTCACTTGGTTACGAGCGCCGGCCCGAGCGCGACTGGCATCCGCTGCCGGACCTCACCTTGCAGGTGTGGCAGAAAGATCTGGGTTAGGCACTCTTGCGAAAGGTCCGCCGGTAGGCCTGCGGTGTGGTGCTCCGCTGCCTGACGAAGTGGTGCCGCAGAAGGGTGGCCGAGCCGAACCCCGAGAGGGACGCCACGCGCTCGATCGGTTCATCGGTCTGTTCCAGCAGCCGCTCGGCATGCTGCACCCGCTGGCTGGTGATCCAGGCGTGCGGTGTCGTTCCGGTTTCGGCCCTGAACCGTCGGGCGAAGGTCCGCGGTGACATGTGAGCTCGGGCCGCGAGATCGTCGACGGAGACCTCCGCGTGCAGGTTCTGCGCCATCCAGTCGAGCAACGGCCCCAAAGTGGCCAGGTCAGTCTCTGGCACGGGTCTCTCGATGTACTGCGCCTGCCCACCCTCGCGATAGGCCGGCACGACCATCCGGCGCGCGATCCCGTTGGCTACCTCCGATCCCAGCTCTTCTCGCACCAGGTGCAGGCACGCGTCGATGGCGGCAGCGGTGCCGGCACTGGTGGTGACCAGACCGTCATCGACGTAGAGGACGTCGGGCACCACCTGTGCCAGCGGATAGCGGTGCCGCAGCTCGTCGGCATGGAACCAGTGCGTCGTGCATGACCGATTGTCGAGCAGCCCAGCTGCCCCCAGAGTGAATGCACCGGTGCACACACTGAGGACGCGGGCCCCGCGCGCAACGGCGTCGCGCAGCACCTGCTGAACCACCTCACTCACCCCGCGATCGTTGGAGGCGGCGGGGACACACACCAGGTCAGCGGCGGCCGCTCGCTCGAGGCCTGCGTGTGGCGAGACGGTGAAGCCGGCCGACGACTCGACCGGTTGGGCATCCTCGGAGACCACCGCGAAGTCGAACGCCGGGAGCCCCACATCGCTGCGGTCGATTCCGAACACCTCACAGATCACTCCGAGCTCGAACGGAGAGACATCGGGGAGCGCGAGGGCGACGACGGTGTGCAGCATCCGCACAGTATGGCAGTAAATGTACGAACCATGTCAAGAGTGCCACTGGTGGCAGTTATTTATTGAACCTAGAGTATCTGCCATGAACCAGTTCAGCCCCAGCCCCGTAGCCCTGGCGCTGCTCGCGGCCACCACACCGCGTCGGCGCCGCCGCACCCCTCGGAAAGGACACTCATGGACCCGACACTGATCGCCATGGCCCTCGTGGTCGTCGCCCTTGGATATCTACTGACCGCCACCTACCGCACCATCCGGCGGGACCGCCCGCAGACACCGCCAGGTAGCCCCACCGACTGGCGCGCAGAAGCACTGGACTGGAACCGCCTCGGCATCCGCTGACCACCCGCCTCCCCCTCCCGCTGGCCCGACACCCGTCGGGTCAGCGGGCTGTTCGGGCCAGGAACCGCTCGCGGTCAACCAGTACCCGGGTGATCACCGCGCGTCCCACCAGGCGGTCTCCGTCGTCGGTCGCGACCACCTCGAACCGCAGCAGCCGACCATCCACGTGATCGAGTCGGGCCGCCACTCGTACGGTCTCGCCCACAGGGCAGCCCAGTAGGTGCTCGAGCTCGACGCGGGTACCCACGGTCGTGCTGCCGTCCGGAAGCCCGGCGTCAGCCAACGCAGCCATACAGGCGGCTTCAGCCAGAGCCAGCAGCCGTGGAGTGGCCAGAACAGCTACGTCGCCACTGCCGACTGCCGTTGCGGTGTCGTCGTCGCCGACGACATGAGCTACTGCTGCCTGCAATCCCACCTCGAGCGCCATGGCGCCAGGGTAGGCCGGTCAGGCCACAAGCCCCAGTCGACGCAGTTCGACGGTGAGGTCGTGCGGGCTGCTGGACGCGAGCATTGCGGCCTCGAGCGAGATGACCCCGTCACGGATCAGTGAGACCAGGTGCTGGTCGAACGTCTGCATCCCGTAGTAGGAGCCTTCAGCGATCAGCTGCGTGATCGTCCCGGTCTTCTCCGGGTCGGCAATGGCGTCGGCGATGCGGCCGGTGTTCACCAGCACCTCCATCGTCACGCATCGTCCGTATCCGTCCGAGCGCGAGACAAGTCGCTGGCACAAGATGCCACGCAGCGACTCGGACAGCGTCATCCGGATCTGCTTCTGCTCGTGCGGCGGGAAGAAGTCGATGATGCGGTTGACCGTCTCGGCCGCGTCGGTCGTGTGCAGCGTCGACATGACGAAGTGTCCGGTCTCGGCGGCCGCGAGAGCGGCCTTGACCGTCTCGGGGTCACGCATCTCACCGACGAGGATCACGTCGGGGTCCTGCCGCATTCCGGCACGAAGCGCGGTGGCGAAGTCAGCGGTGTCGAGCTTGACCTCGCGCTGGTTGATCATGGAGAGCTTGTCGAAGTGGAGAACCTCGATCGGGTCCTCGATCGTGACGACGTGTACTTCCTTGTTCTGGTTGATGTGGTCGATCATTCCGGCCAACGTCGTCGTCTTGCCGGAGCCGGTCGGTCCAGTCACGAGGACCAGCCCGCGCGGCTCCATGGCCAGCGCCGACACCACCTGCGGCAGTCCGAGGTCGTCAAGACCGATGGCCCCGACCGAGACGCGGCGGAAGACAAGTCCGGCAGAACCGCGAGCCCTGAACGCGTTGACGCGGAACCGTCCGATGCCGGCCATCGAGTAGGCAAAGTCGGCCTCGTTCGTGGCGACGAACTCCTGCCAGAGGTCAGGTCGCTCGCTGAGCACCTCGCGCACCATCGCCTCGGTATCGGCGTTCGTGAGCGTGGGGGCCTGCAGCTTGCGGAGACGGCCATCGATCCGCACTCGGGGTGGTGAGCCGGTCTTGCAGTGCAGGTCAGATCCACCGATCTCGACCAGTGCCTTCAAGAAGGGCTCGACCGGCTGCGGTCCGGACGCTTCGGGTACGACGTCAGCGACGATGGGGTCGTCCGATCCCAGCGCCTGCTCGATGTCGATGTCAGAGATCTCCACGAGGGAGGCTTCGACTCCACGAGGAGCGACCTTTAGGCCGGACAGGCTAGTCCTTCGGAGTCAGCTGAGCTCGACGATGACGTCGCCCTCCTGGACGACGTCACCCTCCGCCACGGACACCGTGGTCACAGTGCCCCCGTGCTCGGCGAGCACCGGGATCTCCATCTTCATGGATTCCATGATCACGACCGCCTGACCCGGCTCCACCCGGTCACCGCTGGAGACCAGCAAGGAGAGGACGTTCGCCACCATTTCTGCCCGGATCTGCTCAGCCACGGGGTCATCCAACCACGTCGTGGCGCTCAGACGTCCACCAACATCGTCCGCTCGACTACCCGGCTCATGATGTCGACCACGAACGGGTCGTACTCGTCTGATGCCCCCTCGCGTAGGCGGTCCAGAGCGTAGAGGCGGGTCACGCTCTCCATCGACCCGCCGGCGAAGTCGTCGTAGGCATTGGCCACCCGAATGATGCGGCTGGCGACGGGGATGTTGGCGTCGAAAGGAAGGCCCGGGCGCCGGAACGGCTCGGTCTGCTGCTCGACGATGTGCGCGACGCGGTCCATGCCGCTCTGGCGGATGACCTCCGCACCGTACGTGGCGATCCGGCGCTGTTCATCGCGCGCGATCAAAGTGGTGGCGCCGCTGGAGATCGGGTCGGTCAGCGACAGCTGGCCGATGTCATGCATCAGGGCTGCGTACTTGAGGTCCTTGATGTCGTCCTCCGACAGGCCCATCTCGTGGCCGACCGCGACAGACAGCTGAGCGACCCGCTGTGAGTGACCAGTCTCGGTGTACCCGCCAACCTCGGTGACACGGGAGAGCGCCTGAATGGTCTGGTCGTACGTAGCCCTGATACCGGCGTACCGCCGGAAGGAGAACTGCGCAACGACCAACGGCAGGGCGAACAGGGGCAAGGCCCAGTAACCCATCGCCACGGCGGCCAGGGCGATCAGGACGCCGGTGGCACCGATCGCCGAGCCGATTCCGAGGAGCGCCCCGAACTCATCGCGTGCCGCCGATGTGAACGGGCTGTGCTCTCTGCCCGAACGGGCCAGTGCTGCAAGCAGTGCATCGACCAGGCCGCTGAAGAGCACGATGGCGAGCATCAGGGCCGGTAGCTGCCAGCCTCGACCGGGAAGGCCGTCGAGGTATCCACCGGTATAGAGCGGACGGAACAGCAGGGCGGCAAAGCCCGCGATCAGCACTCGCCGGGCCAAGGACTCGAGCCGGGGTGATTGCCCGACCGCCATGTGCGGCACCGCCCCGACCAGGATGGCGATCGCGCTCACGGCAACCACCTGCAGCACGCCGTACGTCGTGGAGATGATCGTGCCGTCGAGGTTACGGAAGTCACCGAGCAGCGCGTAGGCGAGCCCTCCCGCTGCGCCGAGCGGGGCGGCTGAGCGGTCTCCGGGAAGGTTCACACGCACCAGCTCGCCCAGCGCGATCAGGGCACCGAAGGCCAAGGCGATCTGGGGCTGCATGACGGGTTGACTGGCCGTGGCCGCGATGCCCGCCACCGCCAGCAGCAAGCCCCCGGCAATGACGAGCACAGAGCCACCCGAGAACTCATCGACCCAGGTACGTCTCATGTCCACCCTCCCCGACGAGTGATGTCACGTCGGTGCAGCAGACGTTGGTTGCGCCGCTCCGCGAGCTCGGCCTCTGCGGCGATCTGCGGATCCGGTTCGGTGGGGAGGTTCGCGGTCGGGTCGTCGTGGTCGAAGGACGGAGCGCCGAGCTCGACATCCACCTGACGCTGCTCGGCCGGTGCCGCAACTGTCCACGGCTGGAGGCTCAGCGCAGCGATAAGGGCGTGCACCATGGCCGGATCGAACTGGGTGCCCGCACAGTTCTCCAGCTCGTGCAACGCTTCAGGGATCTCGCGCGCTCCCCGGTATGAGCGAGTCGAGGTCATCGAGTCGAACGCATCGGCCACCGCGATGATGCGGGCGAACTCGGGGATATCGTGACCGGCCAGGCCCAGGGGATACCCACGGCCGTCGAGCCGCTCGTGGTGGTGCATGATCCCGTTGTACGCCTCTTCGAGGAAGGCGATCCCGCGCACCATCTCGGTCCCGTTCCTCGGGTGCCGCTTGATGGCAGCGAACTCCATGTCGCTCAACGGCCCGGTCTTCTGCAGCACCCGCGTCGGCACCCCGAGCTTGCCGACGTCGTGCAAGATCCCGGCGTAGCGCAACGCCTCGACGCGATCGTCCCGCATCTTCAGGATGCGCGCGATCAGCACCGACGCCCGCGATACGCGCTCACTGTGGCCGCGGGTGTAGTGGTCCTTGGTCTCCACCGCCTGCACCAGGGCGCGAATCGTCGACTCGTATGCCTCGCGCTGCTCGGCGTACTGGTTGAAGGCCCGGCGGGCGACGAGCAGTGGAAGCAGCACGAGCGCCGCAGCAAAACCCCCGCCGATCGACCACAGCACGGCCATCAACAGGCCCAGCAGACCGTACGCGAAGTACGGCCCGACCGACGTCACCACCATGCTGCGCCAGATCGTGCCCGGCTTGATCTGCTCCTGGAAGGCCAAGATCCCCAGCATCAGCGCTGCGTTGATCCCGATCACCGCGAGGATCGACACGACGATGGGGCCAAGAATGTCAGCCGAGAACCCGTCGGCCGGAACCACCTCATTGGGGGTGCCGCCCATGGTCTCGTAGATCAGGCCACCGGCCAGACCCATCAACACCCATTGCGCGTTGTTGAAGAGGATGCGAGAGAGAGCCTTGTGCCGGTCGAGCACAATGGCTGATATCCCGACCAAGCAGGCCACCGACCAGCCACCGATCAGGTACGCAGCGATCAGGATCGGCACGTTGGCCGAGAGGTCGACCTGCTGCGTCATCTGCGACTTCAGGAAGATCGACAACACGAAGATTGGCGCCAGAACAGCAAGCACCCGAAGATGCTCACGATCTCCGCCGATCTCCACCAAGGCAGCCACCAGCGCAGCAAGGGCACCGACCGTCACGACGGCCAGGTACACCTGCGCGACTGGGCGCAGCTGCGGCATGCGGGCGACTCCTGGGGAAGGTTGAGGGGGGATCGGGGACCGGCAGCGCAGCGACCCTAGTGCCACGACCAACCAGCACCGCTGGACAGGAAACGCTCAACCGCGGACACAAGCTTGCTCATATGTGGGAATCACCCCTTGCCTGTGATGTCAC
>JAHELE010000102.1 GCA_024644345.1 Actinomycetes bacterium
TGCAGGTCTTCTTTGTAGTGGTAGCCGCGCACGACGATCAGGACGTGGCGCCCGTCGATCTCGGTGTGGATGTCGGGGACGCCGATTCCGTCGATCAGCAGGTCTCGCTCCTGGCGGAGGTACTCCATCGTGTTGCTGGCAAAGGCCTCCAGCTGAACGGCGAGTCCCGCCCTCGCCTCGTCCATCGCCTTCTCCACCGAAGCCGCGTCGAGCAGGTCACCTTGCGCCACCACCGCACCGTTATGCAGCAGCCGGTGCCCGTCGAGCACAACCTGGTCACCATCGTCCAGTCGGACGAACACCTCAGGGCCGACGGCATCGAGCACCGGAATTCCGGCTTCGACCAGGATCTCGGGTCCGAGGTTTGGATAGCGCCCGCTGATGCTCGCTGCGACGTTGACGACTGCTGCGGGCTCGCAGGCGACCAGCCCTTCGGCGGCGATCCGGTCGATGTCGAGATGGTCAATCACCGCCACCTCACCCGGCTTGAGCCGCTTGGTGAGGTCTTTGGTGCGCTTGTCCAGGCGCGCTGGACCGTGCGGCTCAGGCCCCTCGATCGGGGCCGATCGACGGAGCAGGGACAGTCGCATCCGGCCATCCTGCCAGAGCAGAGGCCCCAAGCCGGTCACTCACGAGGTGTGAAGGGTCACTCACCGCTGGACGAGCAGCGCATCGACCCCCACCACCGGCCGCCGGTCGGACGCCCGACTGACGATGGCAACTGTGCTCGACCGCCCCAGCCGGAGCTTCTGGGCCCAGACCACCCGCCCGGCGTGCCGTTTGGCCGAATACAGGTTCACGGTGTCCACCACCCGGCCGTTGACGACCACGTCGGCGCGACCGCGGGTCGGGCCGGTGGTGGCCACCCAAGCCACCGAGCGCCCCTCGACCGTTGCGCTGGCCTTGGCCCCAGACCGTCTGGTCTGCCACTCCGAGCCGTCGAGGGCAGCGGAGTCGCTCTGCTTACGCCACCGGCTTCGGTAGGTCACATCGCTCCACGGAACGGTCGCCACGTATCCGTCGCGAACCGTCCTCGTGGTGCGACCGACGCCGTCGTACAGCCAGATCCTCCAGGCCACCGATGACTGAGGCTCAACGGTGAAGTCGTAATGCGTCCTGCGCGGTCCGGTCGTGTAGCAGCACTGCTCGTTGGGGCCGATCCTCACCGACGCCAGACCGGAGCCCACGTCGGTGCCCGACCAGGTGAACCGCATGGGGTACCCCGATTCGGTCGCCTGTCCCCGCGTGAGCAGCAGCAGAGGGAACGACGTGAACGTGGGCGATGTCTTGTCAACCAGGACATCGAGATCGTGTGACGCCTCCTGCCGATTGCCAGCGGCGTCGAGGGCGGCCACTCCCACCACGTGGCGACCCTCAGGGACGTCGATCCGCTTGGTGATCGTCGCGTAGGCCGCGTCAGTCACCGTCCGCACGACCAGCCCGTCGACCGTCATCTCGTAGGTCACGGCCGACGTCTCATCGGTCGTCGCCTGCCAGGAGACGTAGATGTTGTTGTACGGCGAAGCAACGGAGTACCCGGTCTGGTAGTCGCCGACATCCGGAACGATGTCGAAAGCGGCCGGCGGTGTCAGGTCGCTGGCTGCCTCGGCCGGGGCTGCGGCCAGGAACGCCGTGAACGCAGCGAGGGCCGCCACCACCGCGACGGCAGCGGTCACCGGTCGCTGCCGTACTCCTCGAACCATCATCGGATGCCCCCCTCGGGCCGGTCACCGACGCCCCTCGACGTGGCGGCCTGTTCCATGGTCAGAGGTGCCTTTGCGGGGGAATGCCGGGTTGGCGGTCAAAACACCCGATCGGCCCACAGGGGTCACTCGCTTGGCCCCGAGGCCGCCCGGAGCCGATTGTCCGGCCCTACCTGGCGGCGCGGGCCACCGACAGCAGCTCCTCGGCGTGGGCCTGCCCGCTGCTGGACTCGGCCAGCCCGGCGAGCATTCGCGTCAGCTCCTTGACCCTGGAGTCGTCGTCGAGCGCTCGGAGCCCGCTCGCCGTCAGGTCACCGGACGTTGACTTCTGTACCACCCAGTGGTGATCGGCGAATGCCGCCACCTGAGGGAGGTGCGTCACCACCAAGACCTGGCGTTGACGTCCGAGCCTGGCCAAGCGGCGGCCCACCTCGACGGCTGCCGAGCCGCCAACGCCCGCATCAACCTCGTCGAAGACCACGGTCGCCACCGGATCCGCATCGGCCAGGACTACCTCGAGGGCGAGCATGACCCGCGACAGCTCACCGCCGCTGGCGCCTCGATGGACCGCGATGAAGTCACCTCCCCGGTGTGGACGAAGGAGGAAGAGAACGTCGTCGAGACCGGATGCCATCGGAGTCTGTCCGCGTCGGACCTCCACCGAGAACTCCGCGTCCGGCATCGCCAGGTCCCCCAGCTCGGCGGTGACAGCAGCAGACAGCTCGCCAGCAGCAGCGGCTCGTTCCTCGCTGAGGGCAGTCGCCAGCCGAAGCAGGTCTTCGGTGGTGCGGTCGATCTCCGTGTCCAGACTGACCAGCCGGTCGTCAGCTCCGGTCACCTCGGCGAGACGCTGCTCGGCTGAGGCCGCCCAGGACGCGACCTGGGCGGTGCCGGGTCCGTACTTGCGCAGCAGCGGCGCCAGCTGCGCCCGCCGATCCTGCAGCTGGGCGAGAAGCCCGGGATCGGCGTCGACCGACCCTGCATAGGAGAGCAGATCGCTGGCCAGGTCGGAGACCAGGTACCCCACTTCGGACAGGCGGTCGGCCAGGACCGCAAGCTGGGGATCGTGTTGGCGAGCCGAATCGAGCGTGCGCTGCAGGTCAGCCAGCTGCACCACGATCGCGCGGTCGTCATCGGACAACGCGCCGGCGGTGCTCAATGCGGACTGCTTGAGCTCGACGGCGTGGGCCAGGCGCTGTTCGTCAACCTGTAGGAGCTCGTCTTCGTCGGGAGCCGGCGACACCGCGCGGATCTCTGCCAGTCCGGACGTCAGCACCTCAGCCTCCTGCAGCCGCTGGCTGTCGTGTGCTCGGAGCTCGTCGCGCTCGGCGTTCAGTGCGCGCAGTCGGGTGTGAAGGTGGCCGACCTGCTGCACCGACTCCGTCAAACCGCCGAAACGGTCAAGGAGCTCGCGCTGCCGAACGGGCTCCGCCAGCCGCCCCTGGTCGCGCTGACCGTGAACCGCGACAAGGTCGGCCACCACATCGCCGAGAACGCCCACCGGTACGGCGACCCCACCCAACGATCCGCGTGATCGCCCTTCAGCGGCAATGGTGCGAACAGCGGCCAGCACGTCGTCGTCGAGCTCGCCTCCCGCCTCCGTCACCCGCTCGGCGGCCGAAGACTTCGCGCCGACGTCGAGGTATGCGGTGACCCGGGCCCGCGAGGCGCCAGACCTCACCAGATCGGCGGAGCCGCGCTGCCCCATCAACAGTTGCAGACTGGTCACCACCATCGTCTTGCCGGCGCCGGTCTCGCCGGTCAGCACATTGAGCCCTGGCCCCAGTTCGAGCTCGGCTTCGTCGATGACCCCGAGCCCGGACAGGCTCAGGCTGATGATCACCGGTCGGCCCCACCTGGTGCGGGCTTCTGCGACGGGTGACCACCACGGTTCACGGTCCAACCCTGCACAGGCAGCCCGAACTTGGCGACCAGGCGCTCGGTGAACGGTGTGCGTTCGAGCCGGGCGAGCAGCACCGGCTGGTCGCTGCGACGTACCGAGATTCGTGATCCAGGGGGAAGGTCGAGCCCTCTTCGGCCATCAGCTGAGAGCACCGCCGCCGCACTCATGGGGAGCAGATCGATCCGGATCACAGAGGTGGGGGCGATCACCAACGGTCGGGCGAACAGGGCATGGGCCGAGAGCGGCACGACGAGCAGCGCGTCGACTTCCGGCCACACCACCGGACCGCCCGCGGAGAAGGCGTAGGCGGTCGAGCCGGTCGGCGTCGAGCAGACCACGCCGTCGCATCCCCACCGCGACAGCCGATGACCATCCACCTCCACACCGACTTCGATCATCTTCGCCCTGGCGGCCTTCTCCACCGCGACCTCATTGAGTGCCCAGTCGTGGTGCCGGACCTGTCCGTCGACCTCGACATCGACCTCGACGGCCACTCGCGATTCGACCGAGTACGAGCGCGCGACAATCTGTACCGCCACACGCTCAAGGTCGTGCTGCTCCGCCTCGGCAAGAAACCCGACGCGTCCGACGTTGATCCCGAGCAGAGGAGCTCTACTGGCGCGCGCCAGTTCCGCGCCGCGCAGAATCGTTCCATCACCGCCGACCACGACCACCAGCTCGACTGCTTCCTGACCCTTCCAGGTGCCGAGTCCGGGGACCTGGAGCTCCGTCGCCTCGCCACCAGGAGCCACGACCGTGAGCCCCTCAGCCAACAGCTGGGTAATCAGGACCCTCGCGGTCTCAGTCGCCGCCGCCCGCCCGGTGTGCGTCACCAGCAGGATCTGGCGTCGGTCGTCAGTCACTGCGGGCCCTCCTCAATGGCTCGGTGCACCGCTGCCGGATCCAACGGCGGTGCTCCGCGGCGTAGCCACAGAAAGTACTCGACATTTCCTGCCGGCCCAGGGAGTGGGCTCGCCGTCACTCCCTGCGCTCCCCATCCAGCCATGGCGGCCTCGTGCCCCACCTTCATGACCGCGCCTGCTCGCTGCTCGGGCTCTCGCACTACACCCCCCGATGGCAACGCCTCGCGCCCCACCTCGAACTGCGGCTTGACCATGAAGAGGAGTTCGCCAGTCGGCGTGGTCACGCGGTCACATGCGGGCAGAACCAGGCGCAGGGAGATGAAGGAGAGGTCGGCCACCACGAGGTCGACCGGGCCGTCGGTCAGGTCGACCGTCAGGTCGCGCACGTTGGTACGGTCGCGGACGAGGACGCGTTCGTCGCTCTGCAGTCGCCACGCGAGCTGCCCGTACCCCACGTCCACTGCGATGACGCACGCGGCGCCTCGTCGCAGCAGCACATCAGTGAACCCCCCGGTGCTGGCGCCGGCGTCGAGGCACCGGCGCCCCGAGACAGCGAGCCCGTCCGGGGCAAACGCCTCCAGTGCGCCGAGGAGCTTGTGGGCGCCTCTGGATGCGTAGGGCACACCCTCGAAGGCCGCGGCGACGGTGATGGGCGAGGCAGGGTCGACCTGGGTGGCCACCTTGTGAGCTGTCACACCCCCGATAGTCACCCGCTTGGCGGTCACCAGATCGGCGGCCTGCTGCCGTGACCGGGCAAGTCCACGCCGAACGAGCTCGGCATCGAGACGTCGCCGAACCATTCGAGCGCCTCGTCGTCAGTCGGAGGCGGGTTGTTCGCCGGGCGCCACCGAGGCGCTGGCAGTGGGTTCGCTCATGGTCGCGGCCAGGTCACCGAGCACCCGTGCGTACGTAGTGGGGTGCTGGTCAACGGGGCTGTCCGCGAGGTCCTCCAGCGGGACCAGCGCGCGGTCGACGGCCGCCGAACCGGTCGGCACCACTCCCAGGTCAAGCTCGGACTGGGCCGTTGCGTCGGCGGCGTGTGGCAGGTGCGGGCCGACCTGGTGAGACTCGGGACTGTCGGGTTCGGCCCGATCGGGTCGAGCTTCGTCAGGCGTCACAGCACTACTCCCTGAGAGATGGCGTCGGTCATCGGTCACGCTAGCGGCTCACGGGCCGGTGCCCGCGCCCGGAGGGTCGCACGCGCCTGCCGGAGGTGCTCCACGTACTCCTCCCGGTCCGGGCGCATGGCAGCCGCCAGGGCCAAGTGCTCAACCGCCTCCTCGAACCGGTCCTGCCGGGCCAGCGCCAGTCCCAGCCCGAGATGGGCGTAGTCGTCATCGGGACGTCGGGACACCAGACCGGCGAAGTCCCGCTCCGCGTCGGCATAGCGCCCGACGGCCAGCCGCGCCCGTCCCATGGTCTCGATCAGGTGGTGACTCGAGCCTGCCACAGACTGCACCCGCATCAGCAGTTCGAGGGCCGCTGCGGGATGGCCCTGGTCAAGAAGGCCGCACCCGCGCCGGAACCAGTCGTGAGCGTCGCCGACGGGTACACCCCCTTGCGGTCGGTGGACGTGGGTACTCACTCGGACATGGTAAGCGCAGCCGTGCTCTCAGGCGCGGTCCTCGCGTCGAGCGCTGACCACCTCGACCTCGTAACGACTTCGGGCCAGACCCTGACCCCGCCAGAAGCGCCGGCGTAGCGAACCCTGGACGAGAACCTGATCGCCGGCCGCCACCGAACCGCTCTTCGTCGCACGTCGGCGCGCCAGATTGCGCAGTCAATCGTGTCAACCGTCGCCGACCGCCTGGTGCCTCCGGCCCTCCGTCGCCCTCCGGGTCCGCGTGGGACGACGAGCCGCAGCGAGACGACCGTGTCGCCGCTCGGCAACGCTCGCGCCTCTGGCGTTGCGGAAAGACGCCCCCGCAGCTCAACCCAATTGAGCGGGGGCGCAGCCCCCTCCCCCGGCGGTCGGCCCTTGTCGCTGCTTCGCCTCACGAGCGCCTCCCCTTCGGTACGCCTGGTCGCGGTCGGTACGGACACCTCAGGGTGGGGAACGCCGCGGGCCGGCGCGACCGTCGAACCAGAACCTGGGGACAGGGCCACGCGGCCACAGCCTGTGGACCATCCACCGGGGCCCCGAACGGTGAGCCCACCGAGATTCACCTGCTCCTCCGATTGTCATGCGGTAGTCTATTTCCCACTAACTTTGTCGGAAAACTCCTGCACGGCTACACCAGAGGGAAGCGCATGGACACCACGGTCGATTTCGGCCTCTTCTCCCTCGATGTCGGGCTGGTCATCGCCGGCCTGATCGTCGGTTTCGTGGTGGGCCTGACGGGGATGGGCGGGGGCGCGCTGATGACTCCCATCCTGATTCTGTTCTTCGGCATCGACCCGGTGACGGCGGTCAGCAGCGACCTGGTCGTGTCGCTCCTCATGAAACCCGTGGGGGCGGCGGTGCACCTGCGACGAGGCACGGTCAACCTCACTCTCGTCAAGTGGTTGATCATCGGTTCAGTTCCCGCAGCGATCGCTGGGGTCCTGATCGTCACCGGGCTCCGAAACAGCGACACGGTCAACCCGGACACCGTCGACCTCGTCATCAAGACGGCGCTAGGAGTGGCGCTCCTGCTGTCCGTGGCGACGATGATCGGCAAGGCGACCGTGTCGCTCCGCCAGCACTACCGCGACCAAGCGGCCGGGATCATCGGGCAGACCGGCGACTCGGTCCTCGGCATCACGGTGAAGCCGATCCCCACTCTGGTCATCGGCATGCTGGGCGGCATCGTCGTGGGCATGACGTCGGTCGGATCCGGTTCCTTGATCATCGTCGGGCTGCTGCTTGCCTACCCGTCACTGCGGGCAGGGGGCCTGGTCGGGACCGACCTCGTGCAGGCGGTGCCGCTCGTCGGGGCAGCGGCGCTGACCTACATCCTGGTGGGCGAGTTCCACGCCGACGTCACGGTGGCCCTGCTTCTCGGGGCACTTCCGGGCGTCTACCTCGGCGCGCGGGTCTCCTCGCGTGGGCAGGCGGGCATCATCAGGCGTGCCTTGGTGCTCGTTCTCCTGGCCAGCGGGCTCAAGCTCGTAGGCGTACCACCGCTCTGGGTCGGAGCCGGAGCACTGAGCCTGGTGTTGATCGGCCCGGTCCTCTGGACGGTCGTTCGCAGCACCAACGGGTTCCAGCACCGACCTCGACGCGACCCCGACTTCCCCTTCTGGCGCCTGGTGTGGGCCTCGGCCAGCGGAGTGCCTCCTCGCTACCAAGGGGAGCCCATCGCCGATCAGCCCAGCTGGGGCCGTGAGAAGTCAGCCGCCGACCCCCTCT
Source organism: Actinomycetes bacterium (assembly GCA_024644345.1). Lineage (GTDB taxonomy): Bacteria > Actinomycetota > Actinomycetes > JAHEKZ01 > JAHEKZ01 > JAHEKZ01. Next base: position 7,801 of record JAHELE010000102.1, read on the forward strand.
AAGTCATATCGCGGCGATCGTCAGTCGCCCTGGACCCGCTCGGCCGCATCAGTCAACCCGTCGACGTCCTGGCCCGCGACCGTGCTGAGCCAGTTGGCCGCGTCGTCGCCCCGGCCCGCACCGGCCAAGGCGTCCGCGTAGGCGTAACGCAGCCTGATCAGCGAGTCGTCCACAACGTCGCTTGTCAATCCGGCGTCCTGCTCCAGGATCTGGACGGCGGCGTCGAACTGTCCAAGGTCTGAGCGAGCGCCGGCGACCACGACTCGCAGCTCACGGGCGACGTCGGCCGGAAGCTTTCGCGCTTCCGGACTCGACGCCAGGTCGAGCGCCTTCTCAGGGCGGCCGAGCCCTCGCTCGCAGTCGGCCATCAGCGGCAGGTGCGACTGATCCCCGCTGAGCCGTCGGTACGCCCGAAGCTCGGCCAGGGCTGCGTCGAAATCACCACACGCATACGCGGTCAGGGCCGATGCCTCCCTGACCACAGCCACCCGCGAGGCCAGTCGACGCGCCACCTCGGCATGAGACCGGGCCTCGTCAGGATTGGTGTCGATCAGCAGGCCGGCCATCGCCAAGTGAGCCCCCACCCGTTCAGCCATCTCCTTGGGCAGCGATCGAAGCTCGGCGCGCGCCGCCCGGTCGAGGTCGAACCACGTGACATCGTCGGCGACCTCCGGTTCAGGGGGACGCTTCGGCCGGTCCTGCGTCGATCGAGGCCTGGAGCCCTGCGTCGAACGGCCGGTCGAACGCGGCCGCCTAGGCGAGTCGGACATGCTGTTCTCCCGGCGTTCGTCAAAAGGGTCTGGACATGCGACGAGGGGCCACCATAGGTGACCCCTCGTCGAAAGAATGTCCGGCGGCGTCCTACTCTCCCACGCAGTCTCCCACGCAGTACCAT
>JAHELE010000016.1 GCA_024644345.1 Actinomycetes bacterium
GAGCGCCCTGGCCTTGCCGGTGGGGGTGCCGCAGACGGCGGCCGTGGGGTGCAGAGCCGCGGCGAGGTCGAGCGCCGACTCGCCGTTCGCCAGCCGCCCGGTGATGTCGGTCTGCAGATGTTGCACGTTCGCCAGACGCATGACCTCTGGCGAACGTGGCACCACGAGGTCTGAGCAGAAGGGCCCCAGCGTCTCTGACACCGAGCGCACCGCCAGCTCGTGCTCGACGCGGTCCTTGTCCGATGCCAAGAGATCGGCTGCGTGCTGGGCGTCAACCACCGCGTCGCTTCCCCGCGGTGTCGTGCCGGCCAGGACGCGTGAGACGACATGGTCGCCGGTCCGGCGGACGAGGAGCTCGGGGGTAGCACCGACGAGCCCATCGACCGCGAATGTCCAACAGCTGGGGTAGATGCGCGAGAGCGGCCCGAGGAGTGCACGCGCGTCGAGCGGGTTCTCTGTACTCGCGAGCAGATCGCGGGCCAAAACGACCTTGTCCAGGGACCCTTCGTTGATGCGTTGGACGGCCGTCGCGACCGCGTGCTCGTAGGCGGCGGACGTGACGGAGCCGTCGCTGTAGCGGACCTGACCGGCCGCCCTGACCTGGCTTCGGTGGGAGAGCGTCGGGTCGGCGTCGCCGATTGTCGTGATCCACGAAGCGCCGTCCCGCCGTCCGACGATGACCTTCGGCACGATGACGACCGAGCTGCTCGGGCCATCGTCGAACGTGAAAGAACCGAAGGCGACGGGACCTGACCCGGGCACATGCACCTGGTCGTCGATGTCGAGCGCTCCCACGAGCTCGAGCCACCACTTGGCGGCCTCGGCGAACCGACCGGGGCCCGACACCGAGAGACGCGCGGCCTCGCCCCAGGCGGCGAAGCCGTCGCTGCCCCGCGTCCAGCTGACGATGTGCTCGTCCGGCAGCGTGTCGAGCAGCGGGCCGGGGTCGGCTATCGGCATCGAGCGCACGAGGGTGCGGGTTGCGGCCGTGGTGCTCACAGGCCAAGCCTAGAGCGGATGGGCCGGAGCGTCGCATCGGAGACCGCCCCGGCAGGGCGCGTCCCGTGGCTACGCGGCAGACTCGGGGTGTGACGCGCGCCGACCTCGACAAGCATCCGTTCGACGTCGCACGGATGTTCGACGACGTCGCCGCCAAGTACGACCTCACCAACGACGTGCTGTCGTTAGGACAGGACCGTCGGTGGCGGCAGAGTGTCGTCGCCGCACTGGATCCGCGGCCGGGCGAGCGGGTGCTCGATCTTGCCGCCGGCACTGGCACCTCGTCCGCACCGCTGAGCGAGCGTGGTGCGTTCGTGGTCCCGTGCGACTTCTCGCTCGGGATGCTGTCGGTCGGCAAGGAGCGCCGGCCCGAGTTGGCTTTCGTCGCGGGGGACGGGCTGCAGCTCCCGTTCGCTGACGGCAGCTTCGACGCGGTCACCATCTCGTTCGGGCTGCGCAACCTGCACGACACCGAGGCCGGGCTGGCCGAGCTGCTGCGCGTGACGCGGCCAGGCGGCCGGATCGTGGTCTGCGAGTTCAGCCATCCGGTCTGGGGACCGTTCCGCACGCTCTACAGCGAGTACCTCATGCGGGCGCTGCCCCCGACCGCGCGGGCGATCTCCAGTAACCCGGAGGCGTACGTCTACCTGGCCGAGTCGATCAGGGCCTGGCCCGATCAGCGGCATCTGGCCGCACTCCTGCAGAAAGCGGGATGGTCGGCGGTTGCCTGGCGCAACCTCTCCGCGGGGATCGTGGCCCTGCACCGAGCTGTCCGCCCCTGACACCCCAGTGGGTGCAGCGTGACGTTGCGCCCGATGGGAGGCGGTGGTTCCGTTGTCGCAATTCCTGGGGGAGGAATAGACTTGCCCCGCTCGTGAATGGTTTCACAAAGTCGACCGCCCCCTTGCCTCGAGGAACGCCGAGTGTCACGTCCCAGCAGCGACCACAGCGCCGATGTCATTGTCGTCGGCGCCGGACCGGCCGGCTCCACCACTGCCTATCACCTGGCGCAGTCCGGTCTCGACGTCCTCCTCCTCGAAAAGACCGCCTTTCCACGCGAAAAGGTGTGCGGTGACGGGTTGACACCACGTGCGGTCAAGCAGCTTCTGGCCATGGGCATCGATCCCGACCCGTCCGATGGATGGGTGCGAAACCAGGGCTTGCGGATCATCGGCGGCGGAATGCGGCTCGAGCTGCCGTGGCCCGATCTGGCCTCGTTCCCCGACTACGGGCTGGTGCGCACGCGCGAAGACTTCGACGAGATCCTGGCCCGCCAAGCGCAAAAGGCCGGGGCCCGCCTGCACGAACGCATGGCCGTCACCGGGCCCGTCCTCGACGCGCTGGGCCGCATCGTGGGGGTCTCGGCGCGTCCGTCGCAGCCAGATGGCACCCGCGGCGACGAGGTCGAGTTCCGCGCCCCGCTGGTCGTGGCGGCCGACGGGAACTCCACCCGGCTCTCCCTCGCCATGGGTCTGCGCAAGCGCGACGACCGGCCCATGGGCGTTGCCGTGCGCACCTACTACACGAGTCCGCGCCACGATGACGACTGGCTCGAGTCGTGGCTCGAGCTGTGGGACGGCGACCGTCTCCTGCCGGGCTACGGGTGGATCTTCGGTGTCGGCGACGGCACCGTGAACGCCGGTCTGGGCATCCTCAACTCCTCGACCGCCTTCGGCAGGGTGGACTACAAGGACCTGCTCCGCCGCTGGTTGGACACCACGCCGGAGGAGTGGGGCTTCCGCGAGGAGAACCGCACCCAGCCGATCCGTGGGGCCGCCCTGCCGATGGGCTTCAACCGCACCCCGCACTACACCAGAGGGCTGATGCTCGTCGGCGACGCCGGTGGCATGGTCAACCCGTTCAACGGCGAGGGAATCGCCTACGCCATGGAGTCGGGAGCGATGGCCGCCGAGACCATCGTCCAGGCGCTCGGACGCCCCACGGACGACGCCCGAGAACTCGCCCTGGCGGCGTACCCGGCAGCGCTGAAGGACGCCTATGGCGGCTACTACACCCTTGGCCGGGTCTTCGTGAAGCTGATCGGCAACCCGAATGTCATGAAGCTTGCCACCCGCCATGGCCTTCCCCATCCGACGCTCATGCGGTTCACCCTCAAACTGCTGGCCAACCTCACCGATCCGCGTGATGGTGATGCCATGGACAAGGTGATCAACGCGATGACGAAGGTGGCTCCGGCGGCGTGACTGGCCTCCAGCACCCCACCCAGGGACGCGGCGCCAGCGGCCCTAGGATGATCGGCGATCCGTGGCCCACCTCTGGGGTCGCCGCCGGATGCGAAAGGAGCAGCCCGCTGTGAATCCGATCGTTCCGATCCTCTTCCTCGGCCTCCTCGCCTTCGGCTTCGCTGCCTTCTCGATCGTGGCTGGCTCGCTGTCCGGCCCCCGGCGCTACAGCCGGGTCAAGCTCGACGCCTACGAGTGCGGCATCGAGCCGACGCCCCAGCCGATTGGCGGCGGTCGCTTTCCGGTGAAGTACTACCTCACCGCGATGCTCTTCATCTTGTTCGACATCGAGATCGTCTTCCTCTACCCGTGGGCAGTCGCCTTCGACCAGCTGGCGATCTTCGGTCTCATCGAGATGCTCCTCTTCATCCTCACCCTCGGTGTCGCCTACGCCTACGTCTGGCGAAGGGGTGGCCTCGAATGGGACTAGCCGTGCAGCGACAGCAGAGCGGGGGGTATCTCCATGGGTCTTGAGGAGCAGCTGCCGAGCGGGTTCATGCTCACCACGGTGGAGAAGTTCGCTGGGTGGGCCCGGTCCGGATCGCTGTGGCCGGCCACGTTCGGACTCGCCTGCTGCGCCATCGAAATGATGGCGACGGGTGCTGGGCGCTACGACCTGGCCCGTTTCGGCATGGAGGTCTTCCGGGCCTCGCCACGGCAGGCCGACCTGATGATCGTGGCCGGACGCGTCAGCCAGAAGATGGCTCCGGTGCTTCGTCAGATCTACGACCAGATGGCTGAACCCAAGTGGGTCATCTCGATGGGGGCGTGCGCGTCCAGCGGCGGAATGTTCAACAACTACGCGATCGTGCAGGGCGTCGACCACATCGTGCCGGTCGACATCTACCTTCCCGGCTGCCCACCGCGTCCTGAGCAGCTGATGGACGCCATCTTGAAGCTGCATGAGCAGATCAAGAACGAGAAGCTCGGAGCCCAGCGCGTCGAGTGGCAGCGCGAGCTCGAGGCGTCAGCCCTTACCGCCGTTCCCACCAGCGACATGAAGGGTCTGCTCAGGTGAGCGACGACGAGGTCACTCCCGACGTCGTCCCGGCCGGGACGCCCACGCTTGATGTCGTCGACGTTCGCTCCGGCATGTTCGGTGCGAGCGACGGCGGCGACACGTCCGGGTTCGGCGGTCTGGTGCGAACGATCTCGGTGGCACCGGCTGCGAGTCGCCCGTACGGAGGCTGGTTCGACGAGGTCGCAGATTCTCTCGAGCAGGCGTACCCGCAGTTCTCGGAAGCCATCGAGAAAGTCGTGGTCGAGCACGGCGAGCTCACCCTGCACATTCGGCGCGAGCACCTGCGGGATGTCGCACAGGTGCTGCGTGACGACGCCGCCCTTCGTTTTGAGATGTGCATGGGCGTCAGTGGCGTGCACTGGCCAGGTGACACCGACCGTGAGCTGCACGCGGTCTACCCGTTGCTCTCGTTCACGCACAACCGCCGGATCAAGATCGAGGTCTCGTGTCCGGACACCGACCCGCACATCCCGTCGCTCTACGAGGTCTACCCCACCAACGACTGGCACGAGCGCGAGACTTACGACTTCTTCGGCATCATCTTCGACGGCCACCCGTCGCTGAGCAGGATCGAGATGCCCGACGACTGGCCGGGACACCCGCAGCGCAAGGACTACTCGCTCGGGGGGATCCCCGTTGAGTACAAGGGCGCAGAGATCGCACCGCCGAACGAGCGGAGGCACTACTCCTGATGACCACCACCGGCCCCTACGACACCCAGGACCTCAACGACGCTCCCGATGCGTCAGGGGACCCTTACGCCGAATCCCGGCCTACCGCCGACGGTCGGGTGTACACCGTCAGCGGGGGCGACTGGGACGCCTTCGCTGCCGAGGCGGCCGAGATGGCCGAAGGCTCGCTGGTCGTCAACATGGGGCCTCAGCACCCTTCGACACATGGCGTGCTGCGGCTGATCCTTCAGCTCGAGGGCGAGACGGTCACTGACACCCGATGCGGAATCGGCTACCTGCACACGGGGATCGAGAAGAATCTCGAGTTCCGCACCTGGACGCAGGGCGTCACATTCGTGACCCGGATGGACTACCTGACACCGTTCTACAACGAGACTGCCTACTGCATGGGGGTCGAGCGGCTGCTCGGAATCACCGACGAGGTGCCTGAGCGTGCTCGACTGATCCGCATCCTGATGATGGAGCTCAACCGCATCTCGTCCCACCTGGTCTGCATCGCCACAGGTGGCATGGAGATCGGCGCACTCACCGTGATGACGATCGGCTTCCGGGAGCGTGAGCTGGTCCTCGACCTCTTCGAGCTGATCACCGGGCTGCGGCTCAACCATGCGTACGTACGTCCTGGAGGAGTGGCCAACGACCTTCCGGTCGATGGCATCGAGAAGATCCGCGACTTCCACACCCTGATGAGCAAGCGGGTCTTCGACTACATCAAGCTCTGCAACGAGAACCCGATCTTCAAGGGACGCCTGGTCGATGTCGGTTATCTCGACCTGGCCGGCTGCATGGCGCTGGGCATCACCGGCCCGATCCTTCGGTCGACCGGGCTGCCGTGGGACCTGCGCAAGACACAGCCGTACCTCGGCTACGACGAGTTCGAGTTCGACGTGCCGACATGGGACACCTGCGACGCCTACGGTCGGTTCCGGATCAGGTTGGAAGAGATGGTCGAGTCGCTGCGCATCGTCAAACAGGTCGTCGACCGGCTCGAAGAAGCTGGCCCGGGGCCGGTGATGGTTGATGACCCCAAGATCGCCTGGCCCGCCCAGCTGTCGATCGGAAACGACGGCCAGGGGAACAGCAGGGCGCACATCAACAAGATCATGAACGAGTCGATGGAGGCGTTGATCCATCACTTCAAGCTGGTTACCGAAGGATTCTCGGTTCCGGCCGGCCAGGTCTACTCCGCGGTCGAGTCGCCGCGGGGTGAGCTGGGCGTCGTGATGGCCAGTGACGGCGGGACGCGCCCCTATCGCGTCCACTACCGAGACCCCTCCTTCACCAACCTCCAGGCTGTCGGCGCCATGTGTGCGGGGGCGCAGGTCGCCGACGTCATCGCCGCCGTTGCCTCGATCGACCCCGTCATGGGCGGCGTAGACCGCTGACCGCTCTACACACACTGCTAAAGGACACGCATGGCCATCGCTGAGACCACCCGGGCGCAGATGCGCGAGGTGCTCGACCGCTATCCCCGCAAGCGGTCTGCGCTCATGCCCCTGCTGCACCTGGTTCAGGCGGACGAAGGGTTCATCACACCCGAAGGCGTGACGTTGGTGGCCGAGCTGGTCGAGCTGACCGAGGCTGAGGTCACGGCCGTTTCCTCCTTCTACACGATGTACCTCAAGCGACAGAGCGGGCGGGTGCGCGTGGGCGTCTGCATCAACTCGCTCTGCGCCGTCCTCGGCGGTGACGAGATCTGGGACGCCCTCGTCGACCACTGCGGAACGGGCAACAACCAGACAACCGACGACGGTGCGGTCACGCTCGAACGCATCGAATGTCAGGCGGCATGCACGCATGCGCCGGTCATGACCGCGAACTGGGAGTTCCTCGACGACATGACTGTCGAGAAGGCCAAGCAGGTGGTCGACGATGCCAGAGCCGGACTGCCCATCAAGAGCACTCGCGGGCCGGTTGTCCGCAGTTTCGCCGAGGCCGAGCGAACCATCGTCGGCGTCGACGACGGGCTCGTGGCCGAGGGCGACCATCGCGATGAGCGGATGATGGCCGGCTTGCGCCTGGCGCGGCAGAACGGTGACGCCGAGCGGAGCGCGGATGCAGAACGCCGTGGCGCCCAGAAGGTGAAGGGGAACTGACATGCCGCTGACCCCTGTGCTGTCAGCCCACTGGGACGAGGCCGACAGCTACACGCTTGACGGGTACCGCCGCCACGGAGGCTATGACGCGTTGGCCCTGGCGTTCGCCAAGCAACCGGACGACGTCATCCAGCTCGTCAAGGACTCAGGTCTTCGCGGTCGAGGCGGTGCCGGTTTCCCTACCGGGATGAAGTGGGGCTTCGTGCCCCAGGGGGACGGCAAACCGCACTACCTCGTGGTCAACGCGGACGAGTCCGAGCCCGGGGCATGCAAGGACGTCCCGCTGATGCTCGCCAACCCGCACTCGCTGGTCGAGGGCGTCGTGATCGCGTCCTACGCGATTCGGGCCAATCACGCGTTCATCTACATCCGTGGTGAGGTGCCCCATGCCATTCGGCGGGTGGCGACCGCCGTGCGCGAGGCCTATGCAGCCGGGCTTCTCGGTCAGAACATCCAGGGATCGGGGTTCGACCTCGAGGTCACGGTGCACGCCGGTGCGGGGGCGTACATCTGCGGTGAAGAGACCGCCCTGCTCGACTCGCTCGAGGGATTCCGTGGTCAGCCACGGCTCAAGCCTCCGTTTCCCGCCGTTGCCGGCCTGTATGCGTCGCCCACCGTTGTCAACAACGTCGAGACCATCGCGAGTGTCCCGTCAATCGTCACCAATGGTGCCGAGTGGTACACGTCCTACGGCAGCGAGAAGTCTCCCGGCGTCAAGCTGTTCGCCGTGTCTGGGCATGTCGAGCGCCCCGGCATCTTCGAGGCGCCCATGGGCACCACGATGCGCGAGCTGCTGGAGTGGGCCGGCGGGATGCGCAAGGGCCACCGGCTCAAGTTCTGGGTGCCGGGGGGATCGAGTGTTCCGCTGCTCACCGAAGAACACCTGGATGTTCCCTACACCTACGAAGACATCGCCGCCGCGGGTTCGATGCTGGGCACCGGGACGCCGATGGTCTTCGACGAGACCACCAGTGTCACCCGGGTTGTCACGCGATGGCTGGAGTTCTACAAGCACGAGTCGTGCGGCAAGTGCACGCCGTGTCGCGAGGGCACGTACTGGCTGGTCGACCTGCTGCGTCGACTCGAGGGCGGCGTCGGGTCCGATGACGACATCACCCGGATCAACGAGGTGTCGGCGCAGATCGCGGGCCGGTCGTTTTGCGCCTTGGGTGACGCTGCAGCTACCCCCTTCCCCGGGGCGATGAAGTACTTCGCCGACGAGATCGCCCTCGGAACCCATACCCCGGCCAGCGACCTCTACGACCCGGTGGCCGCGACCGTCCTGGCGGGGGTGAACGCCTGATGACCGTGACCACCGCGTCCACGAGTGGAGACACCCTTGAGCCGCGTCCAGACCTGGTGACCTTGACGATCGATGGGGTCGAGACCTCGGTCCCCAAGGGCACGCTGATCATTCGGGCGGCCGAGCAGCTCGGGGTGGCCGTTCCCCGTTTCTGTGACCACCCGTTGCTCGACCCGGTGGCGGCCTGCCGGATGTGTCTGATCGAGGTCGAGGGCATGCCAAAGCCTCAGCCGGCGTGCGCCGTCACCTGTTCTGACGGCATGGTCGTCAAGACCCAGATGACCTCCGCCGTCGCCGGTGAGGCACAGCGCAGCGTGATGGAATTCCTGCTCATCAACCACCCGCTCGACTGCCCGATCTGCGACAAGGGTGGCGAGTGCCCGCTGCAGAACCAGGCCATGGCCAACGGTCAGGGTGACACCCGCTTCGATGGCCCCAAGCGCACGTTCCCCAAGCCGATCGGCCTGTCGGCGCAGGTGCTTCTCGACCGCGAACGGTGCGTCTCCTGCGCCCGGTGCACGCGGTTCGCCGAGCAGGTCGCCGCAGACCCGTTGATCGAGCTGCTCGAACGGGGCTCGCAGCAGCAGGTTGGCATCGCAGACGGCGTCCCGTTCAACTCCTACTTCTCCGGCAACACGATCCAGATCTGCCCGGTCGGTGCGCTGACCAGTGCCATGTACCGCTTCCGGTCCCGCCCCTTCGACCTGGTCTCGACGCCCACCGCGTGCGAGCACTGCGCGTCGGGCTGCGCCCTCCGCACCGACTCGCGGCGTAACGCGGTGATGCGCCGCATGGCGGCGGTTGATCCTGCGGTCAACGAGGAGTGGAACTGTGACAAGGGACGGTTCGCGTTCCGCTATCTCGAGTCCGATCTGCGGCTGACCACTCCGCTGATCCGTGAGGATGGCGAGCTGCGTCCGGCATCGTGGGACGAGGCGTTGGTCGCTGCCGCAGAGGGGTTCACTGCGGCCCAGGGCACGACCGGCACCATCACCGGTGGTCGTCTCATGGTTGAGGACGCCTACGCCTACTCGGTCTTCACGCGTCGCGTCCTCGGCACCAACGACATCGACTTCAGGCCGAGGAACTCCTCGGCAGAGGAGGAGCAGTTCCTCGCCGCCCGAGTAGCCGGCCGAGGACTCGGCCCCACCTACGCCGACCTCGAGAAGGCTCCAGCGGTCCTCCTGGTGACCTTTGAGCCGGAGGACGAGTCGCCGATCGTGCTCCTGAGGCTGCGCAAGGCGGCTAGGGCGGGGACGCGCGTGCTTGCGGTTGCCCCAGCGGCCAGCCGGGGTCTGGGCAAGGTGGACGGCACGTGGATCCCGGCAGCCCCCGGCTCTGAGGCGGCCGTGCTCAAAGACTTGGCGCCTGACGTTGTTGACCTTCTCGGTCAGCAGGGGGCGGTCGTCCTGGTGGGCGAGCGGGCCTCGGCTTCGCCGGGCCTGCTCACCGCCGTTGGTGAGCTCTGCGACCGGACGGGCGCGGCTCTCGGCTGGGTCCCACGACGGGCCGGTGATCGGGGGTCGGTGGATGCCGGTCTGCTGCCGTCGCTGCTGCCCGGCGGACGCCCAGTGGCCGATGCGGCCGCGCGGGTCGACACGGCCGCAATCTGGGGGTCGGTTGACGTTCCCGACGCCGAGGGACGTGACATTCCGGCCATGCTGAAGGGTGTCGAGGCGAGCGAGGTCTCAGCGCTGCTCATGGCCGGCGTCCAGCTCGACGACCTTCCAGACGGTGCTGAGGCCGCGCTCCGGGCCGCCGAGTTCGTCGTCGTCGTCGATACCCACGACCACGCGGTTGTCCAGTTCGCCGATGTTGTCTTCCCGGTCGCTGCCGCGCCTGAGAAGACCGGTTCGTTCGTCAACTGGGAGGGCCGCGTGCGCCCTTCATCGAGGCCGCTCCGAACGTCTCTGATGACCGATGCGAGGGTGCTGTCTGCGCTGGGTGCCGAAATGGGCATCAAGGGTCTGGAGTCGGATCCGGTAGCGCTGATGGCCGAGCTCGATGAGTTCTCGGGCTGGGAGGGTGCGCGGGTGAGCCCGCCAGCTGTTGCCGGCTCGTCACCCGAACCTGGATCAGGGTTGCTGCTGGGCACCTGGAGGCCGCTGCTCGAGTCGACCGATATGCAGAGCGGTGAGCCCTACCTGGCAGCTACCGCCCGCTCCCAAGAGGTGTGGCTCTCGGCCGGCGAGGCACGAACGCTTGGCGCGACGGAGGGGGACATGATCACTGTCACCGGCTCCAGCGGTAGCGTCACAGCGCCGCTCGTGCTCGCTGACGTGGCCGACGGCGCCGTCGTGGTCACGGGGAACGCTCACCGGGCCCTGGGGGCCAGTGGTGTTCGCGTGCAGGTTGCAGTGGAGGGACAAGGATGAGACTCGAGCTCAGCGTGACTGACGCGCTTGCCGAGACCCCGTGGTGGCTATCGGCGATCAAGGCGCTCGTCATCTTTGGGTTTCTCGTTGTCAGCACCCTGGTAATGATCTGGGCCGAGCGTCGCGTCGTGGCCCGAATGCAGCAGCGGGTGGGCCCGAACCGGGTCGGTCCCTTCGGACTGCTGCAGGGACTGGCTGATGGCATCAAGCTGGCGCTGAAGGAAGACATCATCCCGACCGCCGCCGACAAGGCGATCTTCATTCTTGCTCCGATCATCTCGGCCACGACGTGCTTCTTGGCCTTCGCCGTGATTCCCTTTGGCCCGGTCGTCAGTGTCTTTGGGCAGGAAACCGCACTGCAGCTCACCGACTTCTCGGTCTCGGTTCTGTATGTCCTGGCCGTCACCTCCATCGGGGTCTACGGGTTGGTTCTTGCCGGATGGTCGAGCGGCTCCACCTACCCTCTGCTCGGTGGGCTTCGTTCATCGGCACAGGTGATCTCGTACGAAATCGCCATGGGCTTGTCGTTCGTAGCGGTGTTCTTGTACTCGGGATCGATGTCCACCTCTGAGATCGTCTCGTCACAGGACCGTCTGTGGTTCGCGATCATCCTGCTGCCGTCGTTCCTGATCTACGTCGTGTCGATGGTCGGTGAGACCAACCGAGCACCGTTCGACCTGCCTGAGGCCGAGGGTGAGCTGGTTGGCGGGTTCCACACCGAGTACAGCTCGCTGAAGTTCGCACTCTTCTTCCTCGCGGAGTACATCAACATGTTCACGGTGGCGGCACTGGCCACCACGCTCTTCCTCGGAGGTTGGCAGGCGCCGTGGCCTCTCGGTGGTCCGATCTGGGGTGGAGCGAACGACGGCTGGTGGCCGGTTCTGTGGTTCGTGGCCAAGCTGTGGATCTTCATGTTCATGTTCATCTGGCTACGCGGCACCCTGCCTCGCATGCGTTACGACCAGTTCATGAAGTTCGGCTGGAAGGTCCTTATCCCGCTGTCGCTGTTGTGGATCGCGGTCGTGGCAACCGTCCGTGCGGTCTCCAACGAGGCCTCGATCGACCGACAGGACATCTTGATCTATGGGGGAGTCACCCTTGCGATCCTGCTCGTGATCAGCATCGTCTGGGACTACATCGCCGGGCGTGAGTCCGAGCAGGTCGACGACGTCGCCATGCCCTTCGACCCGTTCAGCGGCGGGCATCCCGTGCCTCCCCTGCCGGGCCAACAGGCAGTGACTGTGGCAGTGTCTGCGAGTTCGTCTGACGGTGACAAGGAGGTGCTCGATGCCTAGCTTCCTCGATCCGATCGCCGGGTTCGGTGTCACCTTCACGACCATGTTCCGCAAGGTGACAACGGAGGAGTACCCCGAGCAGCGCAAGCCGATGATGCCGCGCTTTCACGGCAGGCACGTACTGAACCGCTACTCCGACGGCCTCGAACGCTGCATCGGGTGCGAGCTCTGCGCCTGGGCCTGCCCGGCCGACGCCATCTATGTCGAAGGCGCGGCTAACACCGACGACGAGCGCTACTCACCGGGAGAACGTTACGGCCGCGTCTACCAGATCAACTATCTCCGTTGCATCTTCTGCGGCATGTGCCTGGAGGCATGTCCCACTCGTGCTCTGACAATGAGTCACGAGTACGAGCTGGCCGACAACAACCGTGCCGACCTCATCTTCGAGAAGCAGGATCTGCTCGCTCCCATGTCGTCAGGGATGGTGGCACCGCCGCATGCGATGGCGTCGGGAACCACCGAGAAGAACTACTACGCCGGAGAGTTCGACCAACCCGACGGCTCCGCTGCCCCGGTGCAACGTGCCGAGGAGAAGCGATGATCGAGCTCCTCGCCGCGACTTCTCCGACATCCACGGGCGAAGCTGTCGCTTTCTGGTTCCTGGCGCCGACTGCCGTCGTTGCGGCGGTCATGATTCTGCTCAGCCGCAAGGCGGTTCACAGTGCGCTGTGGATGGCTACCACGATGATCGTCCTTGCTGTTCTGTTCATCATGCAGGGTGGCATCTTCCTCGGCGTGGTTCAGGTCGTGGTCTACACCGGAGCAGTGATGATGCTGTTCCTCTTTGTTCTGATGCTGGTCGGCGTCGACGCCTCCGACTCGTTCGTCGAGACCTTGCGGGCGCAGCGTGTCGCCGGGATTCTGCTCGGAGCCGGCTTCGGGGTCCTGTTGATTGCCGCGGTAAGCCGGGCGACCTTCCCGGAGGCGACGGGAGTAGGTGCCGCCAACGATGCCGCCGGTGGACACGTCGAGGCCATTGCTGAGGCCATCTTCACCAGGTACGTCTTCACGTTCGAAGTGGTCAGCATCGTGCTGATCACCGCGGCCGTCGGTGCGATGGCTTTGACCCACAGGGAACGGCTCACCCCGCGGCGGCCGCAGCCGGAGCTGTCCGTCGACCGGATCCGAAGCGCCCACCCGACGCCGCACCCCAGCCCAGGTGTCTACGCGCAGCACAACGCGGTTGACACCCCGGCACTTCTACCCGACGGCACCGCGTCCGAGGCGTCGGTGCCTGACGAGCTGAGGCGCCAAGGAACTGTTCGCTACACCGAGCTCGAGGACGCCAGGAAGCAGGAAGATGAGGACGGTGAGCAGGGATGAACCCCGAGAACTACCTCTACCTTGCCAGCATCCTCTTCGTCATCGGTGCGGTGGGCGTTCTCGTACGCCGCAACGCGATCGTGGTGTTCATGTGCATCGAGCTGATGCTCAACGCGTCCAATCTTGCCTTCGTGGCGTTCGCGCGACTGAACGGCAACATCGACGGGCAGGTGGTGGCCTTCTTCGTGATGGTGGTGGCAGCCGCCGAGGTAGTCATTGGTCTAGCCGTCATCGTCACGATCTTCCGCACCCGCCGCTCGGCTTCGGTCGACGACCCCAACCTGCTGAAGCTCTGATCGCGATGGTGCCACGTCGTCTTCTGAGCGGGCTCACGCCCACGATCCCGGAGAGTGTTCGATGAACGCCGCAGCGATCGCCCAGTTGAGCGAGGGCGGTGAACAGGTGATCAGTGAGGCGACGGGCATATTCGGACTGACCTGGTTGCTGATCGCGCTGCCGCTGCTCGGTGCTGCGGTCCTGCTTCTCGGTGGTCGGCGCACCAACGGTTTCGGACCGCTGTTCGCGACAACACTGGTGGGCCTTGCGTTCCTACTGGGCATGGTCCAGTTCGTCCAGATGGTGGGCGAGCCGGCCGCAGGCCGTTCGTTCGTCCAGAGCCTCTTCACCTGGGCGCCCATCGGTGACTTCAGCGTTGACGTCGGGTTTCAGCTTGATCCGCTGTCGATGGCGTTTGTGCTGCTCGTCACGTTCGTGGGCGGGCTCGTGCACGTGTACTCGCTCGGGTACATGGCCGACGACCCCGACAGACGGCGCTTCTTTGGCTATCTCAATCTGTTCGTCGCCTCGATGCTCCTTCTGGTCCTGGCCAGCAACTACGTGCTCGTCTACGTCGGTTGGGAAGGTGTCGGGCTCGCTTCGTACCTGTTGATCGGCTTCTGGAACGCCAAGGCCGAGTACGCGACTGCGGCCAAGAAGGCGTTCGTGATGAACCGTGTTGGCGACATCGGGATGTCGCTCGCGATCATGCTCATGGTCACGACCTTCGGTACGACCGCTTTCTCCGGTGTCTTCTCAGGCGTCGAGGAAGCCAGCTCCGGCGTCGTCCTGGCAATCGGCCTGCTGCTGCTTCTGGCGGCTACCGGCAAGAGTGCCCAACTTCCTCTCCAGGCCTGGCTCGGGGACGCCATGGCTGGCCCGACGCCCGTGTCAGCTCTGATCCACGCAGCCACGATGGTGACTGCCGGTGTCTATCTGATCGTCCGGTCCAATCCGATCTTTGACTTGTCGGACGGAGCGAGGCTCGCCGTCGTCCTGGTCGGCGTGTTGACGTTGCTGTTCGGAGCATTTGTCGGCACGGCCAAGGACGACATCAAGAAGGCGTTGGCCGCATCCACTATGAGTCAGATCGGATATATGATCTTGGCTGCCGGGCTTGGTCCAGCCGGTTACGCGTTTGCCATCTTCCATCTGTTGACCCACGGCTTCTTCAAGGCCGGATTGTTCCTCGGAGCTGGGTCGGTCATGCACGGCATGGACGACGAGGTCAACATGCGGCGCTACGGCGGCTTGAGAAAAGCCATGCCGCTGACGTTCATCACCTTCTTCGTCGGCTACCTGGCGATCATCGGGATTCCACCCTTTGCCGGCTTCTTCTCCAAGGACAAGATCATCGAGGCCGCACTGGCCGACAACGTCTGGCTCGGCGCCGCCGCCATCTTGGGTGCAGGGATCACCGCCTTCTACATGAGCCGGGTGGTCTTCATGACCTTCTTCGGCGAGCGGCGCTGGGCCGATGATGCTCATCCGCACGAGTCGCCTCGATCGATGACGATTCCCATGGTGCTGCTCGGGATCGGATCGGTCGTCCTCGGGTACGTCCTCTACTCAGGCAGCCGCATCGTTCTGTGGCTCGAGCCCGTGGTCGGACCCGAGGAGGAGCACGAGCTCGCCATCCCGGTGCTCGCCATCACAGCCATCATCATCGCGGTGACCCTGGTCGGGGTGGCCGTCGCCTACTCGATGTACCTGCGCAAGCCGGTTCCCGTACAGGCGCCGCTCGGCACGGTGCTCACCCGGGCTGCGCGCCAGGACTTCTACCAAGACGCCTTCAACGAGTCGGTTTTCATGCGGCCCGGCCAGTACCTGACGCGGTTCCTCGTCTTCTTCGACAATCGCGTGGTTGACGGATTCGTCAATGGGTCAGCGGCTCTCATCGGCGGCGGGTCGGCACGCCTGCGCCGTTGGCAGACCGGGTTTGTGCGCTCCTATGCGCTGTCCATGCTCGCCGGCGCCGTCCTGGTCGTCGGCATCCTCGTACTGGTGAGGCTCTGACGTGAACGACTTTCCGGTACTGAGCATCCTGGGGCTGCTGCCGTTCGCAGCCGCAGTTGTGGTGGCGTTCCTTCCGCACGGCCGCGAGCTGTTGGCCAAACAGATTGCACTGGTCGTGTCCCTCGTCATGCTTGGTCTCACGGTGGCAATGGCCATCTCCTTCGAGCCCAACGCTGCCGAGCCTTTCCAGTTCGTCGAGAAGACACCGTGGATCGAGAAGTTCGGGATCAGCTACGCCCTGGGTGTTGACGGCATCGCCCTCGTGCTGATCGCGATGGCTGTCTCACTGGCGCCGGTCGTGATCCTGGCCGGCTGGAATGATGCCGATGACAACGAGAGGCATCGGCCGCAGACCTATTTCGCGCTGCTACTTGCACTCCTCGGCACCATCGTCTTCGTCTTTGCCGCGACCGACCTCTTCCTCTTCTACGTTGCCTTCGAGGTCATGCTGGTTCCGGTCTATTTCTTGATCGGGATGTTCGGACGCGGCCAGCGCACGTATGCAGCGGTGAAGTTCTTGCTGTACAGCCTCTTCGGCGGCCTGCTGTTGCTCGCCGCTCTGATCGGGTTGTATGTCGTGTCGGTCCAGGAGCTCGGCACCGGAACCTTTGACTGGACGCTGCTGGCGGGGATGCCGATCGACGCCGATACCCAGAAGATCCTGTTCGCGGGCTTCTTCTTCGCCTTTGCGGTGAAGGCTCCGATGGTCCCTGTTCACACGTGGCTGCCGGATGCCGCCGCCTCGGCGACGCCCGCAACCTCAACACTGCTAGTTGGCGTCCTCGACAAAGTGGCCACGTTCGCGATGCTGCGGCTCGTGATTCCGATCTTCCCCGATGCTTCTGAGTGGGCAGCGCCGTTCGTCGTCACGCTGGCGGTCATCAGCATCGTCTACGGCGCTCTGGTCGCGATCGGGCAGACAGACATGTACCGCCTGATCGCGTACACCTCTGTCTCGCACTTCGGATTCATCATCTTGGGCATCTTTGCCTTCACCGAGATCGGTGGTTCAGGGTCGGTCGTCTACATGGTCGCGCATGGGCTCTCCACTGCCGCGCTGTTCCTGGTGGCAGGATTCCTGGTCAGGCGACGTGGTTCGAGCTTGATTCCGTCGTTCGGCGGTGTCCAGCGAGTCGCTCCACTGCTGGCCGGGTTCTTCTTGCTTGCGGGGCTCTCCAGCTTGGCCATGCCCGGGCTGGCGAGCTTCGTCGGAGAGCTCACGGTTCTGATCGGCTCGTACCAGCGCTGGCCGGTCGCCGCGGGCATTGCCGTCATCGGTATCGTCCTGTCGTCCCTCTACGTGCTGATCATGTACCAGCGGGTGGCTCAGGGTCCCGAGACTGAGAACGTCAAGGGAATGCGCGATGCGGTGCCGCGCGAAGTGGTGGTCTTCGCACCCATCCTCGCGCTGACGCTCGCCGTCGGGATCTTCCCGAAGCCGTTGTTCGACGTCGTGAACCCGGCAATCGAGCGCACCTTCAGCTTCCTTCAGGTCGCCCCAGTCGAACCTGAAGTCCCGGCGACAGACGGCGCCATGACCGAGGGAGGGGAGAACTCATGATGCCGCGCCTCGTGGACGAGTTCACTTCGCCAACCTTCGAGTACCAGTTGCTGGCCCCGATGCTCATCGTCTTCGGCGGGGCCATCGTGGGCGTCCTGATCGAGGCCTTCGCCCCGAGGGGTCCACGCCGACGTATCCAGCTTGCTCTTGGTCTCCTCACCCTCGTCGTCGCGTTCGTGGCCCTGCTTGCAGTGACTCGGCCAGACCTCGGTGATGTGGCGGCCGCCGGCACCGTGGCGATCGACGGACCGGCGGTGTTCTTGCAGGGAGCGATCCTGATCTTGGCGTTCCTGTCGTTCCTGCTCTTCGTCGAGCGGGGCGTGGATTCCGCCGGTGACGCCTTCACGCCGTCGGGTGCAACCATCCCGGGAAGCGCAGCCGAACGTGAGCTCGTGGCGGCGGGAGTGTCGCAGACCGAGGTGTGGCCGTTGGCCCTCTTCTCGGTCGGCGGGATGATGCTGTTTGTCGCGGCCAACGATCTGCTGACCTTCTTCGTCGCCCTCGAAGTCATGTCCCTGCCGCTTTACCTGCTGGTGGGTCTGGCGCGCCGTCGCCGTCTGTTGAGCCAGGAAGCGGCGTTGAAGTACTTCCTGCTGGGATCCTTTTCGTCAGCTTTCCTGCTCTTCGGGTCGGCCATGCTGTTCGGCTACTCCGGATCGATCTCGTTCGCGGGGATCTACGACTCGCTTTCCTCCGGAGTCGGGCTCGATCCACTCCTGCTCATCGGCACCGGAATGGTGGCGATCGGTCTCTTCTTCAAGGTGGGGGCCGTCCCGTTCCACTCGTGGGTCCCGGACGTGTACCAAGGGGCCCCAACCCCGGTCACAGCCTTCATGGCGGCGGCAACGAAGGTCGCTGCGTTCGGGGCGATGCTGCGGATCTTCTACG
Source organism: Actinomycetes bacterium (assembly GCA_024644345.1). GTDB lineage: Bacteria > Actinomycetota > Actinomycetes > JAHEKZ01 > JAHEKZ01 > JAHEKZ01. Next base: position 18,092 of record JAHELE010000016.1, read on the forward strand.
TTGCGCTTGGCGACTACGAGTGGAACTGGCGTCCGATGTTCTGGGTCGTCACCATTCTCACGATCGTTGTCGGATCGATCCTGGCGATCACCCAGACCGACATCAAACGCATGCTCGCCTACTCGTCGGTGGCTCAGGCTGGCTTCATCCTGACCGGTGTCACCGCCGCGTCGGACGCGGGTCTGTCCAGCACGATGTTCTATCTCGCCGCGTACGGGTTCGCGACAATCGGAGCGTTTGCGTTGGTCATGCTCGTCCGCGACGGCACCTCGGAGGCGACCCATCTGTCGCGGTGGGCTGGCCTGGGGCGTCGCTCACCGATCATTGCTGGAGTGCTGTCACTCTTCCTGCTGTCCTTCGCTGGCATCCCCTTGACCAGTGGGTTCATCGGCAAGTTCTTGGTGTTCGAAGCCGCTGTCGACGGAGGAGCCACACCCCTTGTGATCGTTGGAGCCATCTTCAGCGCCGTTGCGGCGTTCTTCTATGTTCGCGTCATCGTGCTGATGTACTTCTCCGACCCGCCCGACGATGCGCCAGCCATTGCGCTTCCGGGCTCGGCGACCACACTGGCAGTGGCTGTGTGTGCGGCGGGCACCCTGGCCCTTGGGGTGGTGCCGGGTCCCGTGATCGACCTCGCGCAGGAAGCCGCGGCCTTCATCCGCTGACATGAGCGACTTCGACCTCGGGCAGATCGACGCGGACCTGGCTTCCTCTCTTTCTCGGGGGCTCGACGACGTCGAGAGTCTGCTGCGTCTGTCACTGGAGTCGGACTACGCCTTCGTCACCGAGGCCTCGCGCCATCTGGTGGACGCCGGGGGCAAACGATTCCGTCCCCTGCTGGTCCTGTTGGCCTCGCACTTCGGTGACCCGGCTGCAAGAGGCGTCACCCCGGCCGCGGCGGTGGTCGAGCTCACCCATCTGGCCACGCTCTATCACGACGACGTGATGGACGAGGCCGAGCTGCGTCGAGGAGCGCCGTCGGCGAATGCCCGCTGGGACAACACGGTCGCCATCCTCACCGGTGACTTCCTCTTCTCGCGGGCATCGGAGCTGTTGGCCGACCTCGGCCCTGAGGCGGTGCGGATTCAGGCGCAGACGTTCGGCCGGCTGGTCGTCGGCCAGATCCAAGAGACGTTGGGCCCGGCGGACGGTGATGACCCGGTAGAGCACTACCTGCGAGTGGTGGCCGACAAGACTGGTTCGCTGATCGCGACGTCAGGGCGGTTCGGGGCGATGATGGCGGGCGCGAGCGAGGAAATCGTCGAGGTGATGACCACCTACGGCGAGTTGATCGGGGTGGCCTTCCAGCTGGCCGACGACGTCCTCGATGTCAGCAGCGACAGCCAGGATTCGGGCAAGACCCCGGGCACTGACCTTCGTGAGGGAGTGCGCACGCTTCCGGTGCTGCACGCCTTGGCGTCGGTCGACCCTTCTGACGCCGAGCTACAGGATCTACTCCGCAGCGACCTGTCCGACGAGGCGCGTCTGTCGCGTGCTCTCGAGCTGCTGCGGGCAAGCGACGCCATGAGTCGATCGCGGGCCGACCTGCAGCGACATGCGGACGCCGCCCGTGAGGCGCTGAGACCGCTGCCGGATGGCTCGGCCAGGGAATCGCTTGAGTCGCTGTGCGATGCAGTGATCTCGCGCATCGGCTGACCCACCCTCCCCCCGCCGAGTGCACACCTGGTGGACGGAATTCGTCACCGAGTGCGCGCCCAGATCAAACCAGGAGTGCACTCGGCCGCCATAAACGTCAACCAGGTGTGCACTCGGCAGGCAACGTCAGCGGGCTTCTTGGGCGGCCTCGTCGATCTCCAGGTCCACTCGTGTGCGTCCCCGACGAACTGCGATCAGCGAGTCGATCGCCAGCACGACCAGGGCCGACCAGACCAGAGCGAATCCGATCCAACGAGACGCCGGCATCGGCTCGTTGTAGACGTAGACCCCGATCAAGAACTGCAGCACCGGAGCGGTGTATTGCAGCAGTCCGATCCAGGTGAGGGGGATTCTGGTTGCGGAGGCACCGAAGAAGAGCAGCGGGACCACCGTGATCACGCCGAGCGAGGCGAGCAGCACGGCCATGCTCGGTCCCTCGTTGACAAAGCTGCTGGAGCCGGTGGAGGCGAGGAAGACGAGATACAGAGCGGCCACCGGCGCGAGAATGGCGGTCTCTGCAGACAGACTCTCGACCGCGCCCATATTGAGCGTCTTCTTGACCAGTCCGTAGGTGCCGAAGCTGACGGCCAACGTCAAAGCGATCCAGGGAAGTCCGCCGTAGTCGACCGTCAGCACGACCACTGCGATGGCTCCGAGGCCGACCGCCGCCCACTGCGGGCGACGAAGCCTCTCTTTGAGCAGCACGACCCCGAACAGCACGCTGACCAGCGGATTGATGAAGTAACCGAGAGAGGTCTGCACGACCTGCTCGCTGTTGACGCCGTAGATGTAGACGCCCCAGTTGATCGCGATGGTCACCGCTGCGGCAGGCAGCAGAATCATGCGTCGGCGGTCGCTCAGCAGTGGCCGGATCCAGGCCCACCGACGCGTGACGACGAGTACAAGCAGCAGAACAACGAGAGACCAGACGATCCGGTTCGCCAGGATTTCGATCGGCGGGGTGGGGTCGAGCAGGGGGAAGTAGAGGGGAAACAGGCCCCACAGCAGGTATGCGGACAGCCCATAGATGAGTCCCCGACGGCGCTCCGACACCACGCCATCCTGTCACCCCGCCACAACCGACAACTCCGGGTCAGGCGTCGACGTGCCAGGTGTCCTTGCCGGCGATCAGATCTTCGAGGACGGGTCGGTCGCCGCTGCCTTCATCGTCGACCGCAGCGGCGATCTGTTCGTGCAGCAGATCGTCGTAGGTGGCCCGGTGAACGTCTCGGTAGACGCCGATAGCTGTCGTGTTCAGACTGCTGGGATCGGCCAGGCGGGACAAGGCGAAAGCGACTTCGGGGTTCGGTGCGTGGGCATCGTGGACCAGCAGGCGCTTGGTGCCGTACTCGGCTACGTCGACTACCCGTAGCGTGCCGTCGGGCATTCGGGACACGCCATGCTGCCCATCGGCCCCGAAGCGAATCGGTTCGCCGTGCTCGAGGCGAATCACGGCATCGTCGCGGGTATCGGGTGCCTTCAACAGCTCAAACGCACCGTCGTTGAAGATGTTGCAGTTCTGGTAGATCTCGACCAGGGCGGTACCGCGATGGTGAGCTGCGGCTCGGAGCACACCGGTCAGATGTTTGCGGTCGGAGTCGATTGTGCGAGCCACGAAGGAGGCCTCGGCGCCGAGGGCGAGCGATACGGGGTTGAACGGGACGTCCAGCGAACCGAGGGGTGTCGACTTGGTCACCTTGCCCTGCTCGGACGTCGGTGAGTACTGCCCCTTGGTGAGGCCGTAGATGCGGTTGTTGAACAGCAGGATCTTGAGGTTCACGTTGCGGCGCAGGGCGTGGATCAGGTGGTTCCCACCGATCGACAGGGCGTCACCGTCACCCGTGACGACCCATACCGAGAGGTCGGGACGCGAGATCGCCAGTCCGGTGGCGATTGCCGGCGCGCGGCCGTGGATCGAGTGCATGCCGTAGGTGTTCATGTAGTACGGGAAGCGCGACGAGCAGCCAATTCCCGAGACGAAGACGACATTTTCGCGGCGGATGTTGAGCTCGGGCAGGAACGACTGGACGGCGGCGAGCACCGCGTAGTCCCCGCAGCCGGGGCACCAACGCACCTCTTGGTCGGTCTTGAAGTCCTTGGTCTTCAGGGGTTCGTCCACCGTCGGGATACCGGCCAATGGGTCGACGTGCGAATCCTTGCCGGCCGCTGCCGCAATGAGGCCGAAACCGGGTGCTGGGCTATTCATCGGTTGCGGCCTCCTGGATGACCGAGGCGAGCTCGGCGGCTTTGAAGGGCATGCCCCGCACCTGGGTGTACGAGATGACGTCGACGAGGAACCGGCCACGGAGCAGCAGCGCGAGCTGCCCCAGGTTCATCTCGGGGAGGAGAATCGTGCGGTAGCGCTTGAGCACGTGCTCGGTGTTGTCCGGCAGCGGGTTGAGGTGGCGAAAGTGTGCCTGTGCGACGTGGAGCCCGGCATCCCGGCACCGGCGGACGGCCGCTCCGATCGGCCCGTAGGTCGAGCCCCACCCGAGCACCAGGATGTCGGCGTCGTCGCCCGGGTCGTCCACCTCAAGAGGTGGGATGGAGGCAGCGATCCGGTCCACCTTGGCCTGTCGTGTTCGCACCATCAGGTCGTGGTTGGCCGGATCGTACGAGACGTTGCCAGAGCCGTCCTGCTTCTCCAGTCCGCCAATCCGGTGCTCGAGCCCCGCCGTGCCGGGGGCGGCCCAGGCACGGGCCAGGGTCTCGGTATCGCGAAGGTAGGGCCAGAACTCGGCCGCTCCGTCGGCGGCGGTGTGGTTGGGTTCGGTGGCGAACGCCGGGTCGATGGCCGGAAGGGCATCGAGGTCGGGGATGCGCCAGGGCTCGGAGCCGTTGGCCAGGTACCCGTCGGACAGCACGATCACCGGCGTCCGGTAGGTGACGGCGATCCGGACGGCCTCGACGGCTGCGTCGAAGCAGTCACTGGGGGAGCGGGGCGCCACGATCGGCACCGGTGCCTCGCCGTTGCGTCCGTACAGGGCCTGTAGCAGGTCGGACTGCTCAGTCTTGGTCGGCAGCCCCGTCGACGGCCCGCCGCGCTGGATGTCGCAGATCACCAGTGGCAGCTCGAGCGACACGGCCAGCCCGACGGTCTCTGCCTTGAGTGCGAGGCCGGGGCCCGACGTCGTGGTCACGCCCAGGTGACCGCCGAACGCGGCGCCCAGAGCTGCGCCGACACCGGCGATCTCGTCCTCTGCCTGGAAGGTCCGGACACCGAACCGCTTGTGCTTGCTGAGCTCGTGGAGGATGTCGGACGCCGGCGTGATCGGGTACGACCCGAGGAAGAGCGGCAGCTCCGAACGCCATGACGCGGCCAGCAGGCCGTAGGCCATGGCGAGGTTGCCGCTGATGTTCCGGTACTGCCCTGGGCGTACCGGCGCAGGCTTGATCTCGTACGAGACCGAAAAGTCCTCTGTGGTCTCGCCGAAGCTCCAACCGGCCTCGAACGCGATCGTGTTGGCACGCAGAAGAGTGGGCTTGCTGGCGAACTTCTTCTCGAGGAACGCGATCGTTCCCTCGGTGGGTCGGTGGTAGAGCCAGCAGAGAAGGCCGAGAGCAAACATGTTCTTGGCACGCTCGGCCTCTTTGCGTGTGACGTCGACATCCTTAAGGGCGCCCACGGTCATGGACGTGAGCGGGATCGCATGGACGCGGTAGGCCTCCAGGGACCCGTCCTCCATGGGGCTCTCTTCGTATCCGACCCGCTGCAGGTTGCGCTTGGTGAACTCGTCGGTGTTGACGATCAGGTCAGATCCACGGGGCAGATCGTGCAGGTTGGCCTTGAGCGCGGCCGGATTCATCGCCACCAGGACGTTGGGGGCATCGCCGGGCGTCATGATGTCGTGGTCGGCAAAATGCAGCTGGAAGGCCGAAACACCTGGAAGGGTGCCAGCTGGGGCCCTGATTTCGGCCGGGAAGTCAGGCAGCGTCGCCAGGTCGTTGCCCAGCATCGCCGTCTCGCTCGTGAATCGGTCGCCGGTGAGCTGCATGCCGTCGCCGCTGTCCCCGGCGAACCTGATGATCACCCGATCGAGTTGCACCACTTGCTTGGCCACAGTCCGATGGTACGTCCATCTGGCCCCCTACGATGGGACGCCGAGCACCAACGACCGGGCAGGCGGGCGAGGAGGCAGGATGGACAGCGGCTACAGCGGAAGCTATGCGGTTGTCGCGGCTGCCGTCGCCCTCGGGGCGGCCTTTGTGCTGGCTGGCGTCGTGGCCAACCGGCTGCTGCGGCCGCACGTGCCGACCGCAGAGAAGTACACGACGTACGAGTGCGGCCTTGACCCGGTCGGCGCGGGCTGGGCGCAGACCCACATCCGCTACTACGTCTTCGTCTACCTGTACGTCATCTTCGCGGTGGACGCGGTGTATCTCTTCCCCTGGGCGACGATCCTGGACGCTGACGGCTACGGACTAGTCACGTTGGTCGAGATGGTGGTGTTCGTCGGGTTCCTGGCGACCGGCATCGGCTATGCCTGGCGGCGTGGGGTCTTGAGGTGGGTGTGACGTGACAGCCGTCGACCTACCCGCTCCCCGCGTGGGACAGCTGTCCGCGATGGCCCCCAAGCCGGTGCGGCTGGTGCTGAACTGGGGACGCCGATACAGCCTCTGGGTCTTCAACTTCGGTTTGGCCTGCTGCGCGATCGAGTTCATCGCCACCTCCATGAGTCGATACGACTTCATTCGGCTCGGGGTGATTCCGTTCGCCCCCAGCCCGCGTCAGGCTGACCTGATGATCGTCTCGGGCACGGTGACAGACAAGATGGCCCCGGCAATCAAGCGGCTCTACGAACAGATGCCTGAGCCGAAGTACGTGATCTCATTCGGCGCCTGCTCGAACTGTGGAGGGCCCTACTGGGACAGCTACTCGGTGACCAAGGGGGTCGACCAGATCATCCCGGTCGACGTCTATGTGCCGGGCTGCCCGCCTCGGCCAGAGGCGCTGCTGCAGGGAATCATGAAGCTGCAGGAGAAGATCGCCGACGAGAACGTCGGTGCGAGGTACCGACCGTCGGCGAAGGCATTGACCAGCGCGTTGGTGAGGCCGACGTGACCGAGCCGGGTGAAGTGGTGCGCTGCTGGGACGACCTCGACGCAATCCGCGGGGCATCGTCCGCTGCGGCTATCGAGGCGGACGTGACCGAGTCCTTCGGAGATGTCACGGTCTCGGTGCCGGCCGATCAGTGGGTGGCGGCGCTCACGATGCTGCGTGACGCGCTCGAGCTGTCCTACTTCGACTGGCTGTCGGCGGTCGACGACGGAGAGACCTTCAGTGTCTTCTGCCATCTCTACGCCCCCGAACGTCGGGGACATGTGCTGGTGCGCACCTCCGTTTCTGCCGACAGTCCCGCGCTGGCCACTGCCACGGGAGTCTTTCGGGGCGCCGCCTGGCACGAGCGAGAGACGCACGAGATGTTCGGTATCGACTTTCCGGGGCACCCACATCTGGTCCCCCTGCTGCTGTCCGACGAGTTCGTCGGCCACCCCCTCCGCAAGGATTTCGTCCTCACGGCCCGGGTCTCGAAGTCCTGGCCAGGTGCCAAAGAGCCTGGCGAGTCAGGCGAAGGGGCGCCGAGCCGTCGCAAGATGCAGCCCCCAGGTGTCCCCGACCCGGAGTGGGGCCCCCACCTCGTAGGTGACGACGATGGGTGAGCTGCTCGAGGCCGCTTTTCGGCTCGTCATCGTCTTCGCCGCATTCCTCACTCTTCCGCTGCTCGTCGGACAGCTCGAGCACAAGGTCATGGCGCACATGCAGTCACGGATGGGGCCTATGTACGCCGGCGGGTTCCATGGCTGGGCCCAGCTCGTCGCTGACGGGGTGAAGTTCGCCCAGAAGGAAGAGGTCGTTCCGGCTGCGGCTGACCGAACGGTCTTTCGACTGGCTCCTGCCTTGGCCCTGATTCCCTACTTCGTGGCGATGGTCGCCATCCCGGTCGGCCCGGGTCTGGTGGGTCGCGACATCGACGCTGGTGTCTTCTTCGTCCTGGCCGTCATGGGTGTCGGCGTCATCGGCACCTTGATGGCTGGATGGGCGAGCGCCAACAAGTACTCGCTGCTCGGCGCGGTACGCCAGGTGTCACAGCTCATGGCGTACGAGCTGCCGTTCGTGCTGGCAGCAGCTTCGGTGGCCATGGCCGCGGGTTCACTCGGATTCACCGACATTGTCGATGCCTGGGAGCCATGGTGGCTCATATGGCAGCTGCCGGCAGCCGTCGTCTTCTTCGTGGCCGGGCTCGCCGAGCTCAATCGACCGCCCTTCGACATGCCCGTGGCCGATGCCGAGATCATCTTTGGCCCCTACACCGAGTACACCGGCTTGAGGTTTGCGCTGTTTCTGCTTGCCGAGTACGCGGGCATCGTCCTGCTCTGCCTCCTCACGTCGGTTCTGTTCCTCGGTGGGTGGCATGGTCCCTTCGTCGACTCGTGGGTCTGGACGTTTGCGAAAGCGGGGGTTCTTGCGTTCGTCGTGATCTGGCTGCGAGTGAGCTACCCACGGCTCCGAGCTGACCAGCTGCAGAAGCTGGCATGGCAGATCCTGATCCCGGTGGCGCTGGCTCAGCTGCTGTTGACCGGGGTGGTGACAGTCGCGTGGTGACCGGGCGTGACGGCGCGAAGAGTGTCGGTCTGCTCAAGGGGCTCGGAATCACCCTCACCTCGATGACCCGACGGTCAATCACCGAGCAGTATCCGGACGTCCAGCCGGAACTGCCTCCGAGGAGCCGTGGCGTGATCGCCCTGCTCGAGGAGAACTGCACGTCGTGCATGCTCTGCGCCAGAGAGTGCCCCGACTGGTGCATCTACATCGACTCGCACAAAGAGGTCATCCCTGCACCCGAAGAGGGCGGCCGCGAGCGGACGCGCAACGTGCTGGACCGCTTCGCGATCGACTTCTCGCTCTGCATGTACTGCGGGATCTGTATCGAGGCCTGCCCGTTCGACGCCCTCTTCTGGTCACCGGAGTTCGAGTACGCCGAGTTCGACATCCGGAACATGACCCATGAGAAGGAACGACTCGGTCAGTGGATGCAGACCGTGCCGCCTCCGCCGGCGCTCGATCCCTCTGCGGCCGAGCCGAAGGAGCTGCTGAGCGTCCGCAAGAAGGCAGCGGCAGTGCCTGCTACGGAGCAGGGCGATGAGTCGTGAGTGACCAGTCCTTGCTGTCGCCGACCGGGGTTGACCTGGTCTTCGCCCTACTCGCACTTGTGGCCGTCGCATCGGCGCTCATGGTGGTGTCGACGACGCAGATCGTTCACGCAGCGTTGTGGCTGGTCGTCTCACTCGGTGCCGTTGCCGGCTGCTACCTGGTCCTGACCGCGGAGTTCGTCGCATGGATGCAGGTCCTCATCTATCTCGGTGCCGTCGTGGTGCTGCTCATGTTCGGCATGATGCTCACCCGCGCCCCGATCGGACCGTCCGACGACCTGACCGGCACCAACCGGCTCGTTGCGCTGTTCGCCGCCGTGGCCCTGACTGCCGTGCTGGGAGTACTCGTGGTCGACGCCTTCGGCAGCACCATGATCGATGTGAGCGGTGAGCCATCGTCTGCGTCGGTGATGGGAGAAGCACTCTTCCGGCACTGGGTACTTCCCTTTGAGGCGCTCTCGGTATTGCTGCTGTCGGCCTTGGTCGGGGCCATCGCCTTGTCGAAATCGGACGAGGAGGCGTGAGTGCACCTTTCGCTTCCGCTCCTCCTGTCCGTGGCGTTGTTTGGGATCGGCGTATACGGCCTCTTGGTCCGGCGAAACGCCATTCTTGTTCTGATGTCGGTTGAGCTGATGCTCAACGGGGTCAACGTCAGCCTCGTGGCGTTCGACGTGTTCTGGGCCGAGGCCCTGCGTGCGGGTCAGTCGCTGGCAATATTTGTCATCACGATTGCGGCAGCAGAAATCGGACTCGGTCTGGCCATTCTTCTGCTGCTGTACCGCATGCGGGGAAGCATCGCGGTCGACGAGGCCACTGATCTTCGCGAGGACCCGGCATGACGGCGCCTCTTGTCATGGTGGTGCTACCCGCGGTGGCAGCGGTCGTCGGGCTCCTCCTCGGGGGCATGTCCCGGGCTGCGGCTGCCACGATCGCCGTGGCTGGGCCGCTGGCTGCCCTGGTGGTCGCCGCGCTGCTGGCGGCCGAGCAGCCGTGGGACGCCCCGATCGTCGATGCCGGGTTCCATGGTGTTCTGCAGCCCTTTCCGGCGGCGACCGTCGTCGACGGGCTGGCAGTTTCAGTCGCGCTGATGGTGTGTTTTGTCGCAACCCTTGTTCAGATCTACTCGATCGGCTACATGAAGGACGAGCCGAGGTACTCCAGCTACGCCGCATTCATCTCTCTCTTCACGGCGGCGATGCTGGCTGTCGTCGTCGCCGGAGACCTGCTGTTCCTCGTTGTCGGCTGGGAGGTCATGGGTCTGTGCTCCTACCTGTTGATCGGCCAGAACTGGGAGCAGCACGAGGCACGACGGGCCGCCGTGAAGGCCTTTCTGGTCACCAAGGTCGGCGATATCGGGTTCATCGTCGGCGTCGTCGTCCTGATCGGCACGACGGGAACCACGCTCATTCCCAACGCAGTACAGGCAGCTTCCTCGGACTCCACGGTGGCGACGGTGGCGTCAGGCCTGATCCTGCTCGGCGTCCTGGGGAAGTCGGCCCAGTTTCCGCTGCACGCGTGGCTGCCCGACGCGATGGCTGGCCCGTCGCCGGTGAGCGCATTGATTCATGCAGCCACCATGGTTGCGGCGGGCGTGTACGTGGTGGCCCGGCTCTACCCGATGTTCCTGGCGTCGCCTGAGGTCCTGACAGCGATGGCCGTCATCGCCTGCATCACGATGCTCGGTGCCGCGGTCATCGCGTTGGTGCAGAGCGACATGAAGCGCGTCCTCGCCTGGTCCACCGTCAGCCAGCTCGCCTACATGGTCGCTGCCCTCGCGGTCGGCTCTCGGGACGCCGCGGTGTTCCACCTGCTCTCGCACGCCTTCTTCAAGGCGCTTCTCTTTCTGGCTGCAGGGGCCGTCATTCATGCTGTGGGAAGCAGCGCCTTGCGCGACACCGGTGGCCTGCGACAATCGATGCCCGTCACCTTCATGACCATGTCCATCGGTCTGCTTGCGCTCGTCGGCGTCTTCCCGCTGTCCGGCTTCTTCAGCAAGGAGTCGGTGCTCGTTGCCGCTGAGCATGCAGCCGAGGGCGACGAGGTGGTAGCGCCCTGGGTGGGCTGGCTGGTGCTGGTCGTGGCGGTTGTGACGATCGCGGTGACCGCTGCGTACGCCCTTCGTCTCTGGATGCTCACGTGGGTCGGCCCGCGACGAGGCGAGGCCCGTCCCATCCATGAGACGCCTCCGGTCATGTACGTGCCCCTGGTGCTGTTGGCGGTTCCCACCCTCCTGTTCGGCTTCACCGCGCTCGATGTCGGTGCGTTGCCCACGTGGATCCAGGCCAATGCCACTCAACCTCTCGCAACACCTGGGGCCCTGACGCCAGGGCTGCTGACGATCGCGCTGTCGGTGACAGCGCTGCTGGTTGGCGTCGGCGTCGGGCTGCGTGGGCGTTGGTCTTCTGGCATCGGCGATGGCAGATCGTTCCTGGCCAGGGGGTTGGGCGTCGATGCTGCCTACGACTGGTTGGCGGTGCGCCCGCTCCTGGTGCTTGTGCGGTGGGTGACTGAGTTCGACAGCGGCGTGATCCAGCGGACGGTTTCGGGCGTCGGCGTCGGAACGGTTGCCTCCGGAAGGCAGCTCCAGCGCACCCAGCGCGGCGATGTGCAGCGCTATGTATCGGCGGCGCTTACTGCCCTGATCGTCGCGGTGGTCATCACCCTCGTGGCGGTGGCTACATGACGTCGAACTGGCTGCTTCCGGCACTCCTTGTGGTCCCACTTCTGGCGTCGGTCATCCTGCTGGTCGCGGGCCGACGTGCCGAATCGTGGGCGACCTGGTTCGGCGTCGGGGTCCAGTCGGTCGGTCTGGTGCTGATGCTGGGCGTCCTGGCGGAGTACAAGCGCAACATGTCCGGCTCGATGCAGCTGGTGGTCGATGCAGAGTGGGTCCCCGAGCTCTTGGTCCACTTCCGTCTGGGCGTCGATGGCATCTCGCTGCCCTTGATCGCCCTCACCTCGCTGTTGGGGTGGTGCGCTGCGGTCTACACGGTGCGTCGAGTCCCTGAGCCGGGTCGCGCCAGGGCGTTGGTTGGGCTTCTTCTCCTGCTGCAGGTCGGGCTGCTTGGCACCTTCATGGCTCTCGACCTCATCCTCTTCTTCCTGTTCTTCGAGGTCGTTCTGGCACCGATGTGGTTCTTGATCGCCTTCTGGGGCAGCGGCGAGCGGCGTCGCGCCGCCAACACCTTCATCCTCTACACCGTGCTCGGCTCAGTCGTCATGCTCGTCGGATTCCTGATCGTGATCGTCAAGACGGGGTCCGCTGACATGGTCGCGCTCGCCAATGGGCTCGGTGAGCAGATGTCGGGGAACGCCCAGCTGGCCGCAGCTCTCCTGATCCTCGGCGGTCTGGCGGTCAAGACACCGATGTGGCCGTTCCACACCTGGCTTCCCGATGCACACACCGCCGCCCCGACGGTGGGTTCGGTTCTGCTGGCCGGTGTGCTGCTCAAGATGGGCACCTACGGAATGGTGCGGATCGTCGTCCCCACCCTGCCGGATGCCATGGTGCAGATTGCTCCGTACCTCGCAGCGTTTGCCGTGATCGGCATTCTCTACGGTGCTCTGGCCAGCTACGGGCAGCAGGATCTCAAGCGGGTGATCGCGTTCTCGTCGGTTGGCCACATGGGCTTTGTCCTGCTCGGTATCTCGACGCTGTCGGTGGTGGGGATCAACGCCGCCCTCTTCGGCAACATCGCCCACGGCATCATCACCGGGCTTCTGTTCTTCGTGGTTGGGGGTATCAAGCAACGCACCGGTACGACTGCCTTCGCGAGTCTGCCGCGGGGGCTGTATGCCTCAGCTCCACGCTTGGGATTCCTTCTGGGGTTTGCGGCGGTTGCCAGCCTCGGAATGCCTGGCCTGGCCGGATTCTGGGGTGAGTTCCTCTCCCTGGTCGGCGCCTATCACCCGGCGGTGCCCGAGCACCTCTTCTATCGCGTCATGCTTGTCCTGGCTGCTGTCGGCATGGTGCTCGCGGCCGCCTACTTCCTCCGAGTGCTTCGCCGCGTGGGCCAGGGAGCGGCATCTCAGGCGACGATGGACGACGTCGCGGCGGACGAGTGGCTCTCGTGGACGCCGCTCATCGCCCTCACGGTCGTGCTGGGCCTGGCGCCGGTGCTGGTGTTCCAGGTGACCGACCCCGCAGTGCGGATGGTCGTCGAGTCGGTGGCGGGTGCCCTGCCATGACGATCCAGTCGATCGACCTGATGGTGCTGGCGCCGACCATCGTGGTGGCGTTGGGGGCACTGGTCGCCCTGATCGCCGAGCTCGTCACTCGCCGCGGGCAGGTGGCGGTTGGCGTGGGTCTGGTGACGCTTGCGTTCGCGGTGCCGTTTGCTCTCGCAGCCAGCGGAGAGCAGACCCTGTGCGGCGCGGTCGACGCCGACTGCGCCTACGTCGTGGCGCCCCTGTCGGTGGCCCTTCAGCTGATCGTGCTGGTCAGTACGGCCATCGTCCTGCTGATGGCATCGTCTGACATCGCCGCCCGCCGGGTGCCCGGTGGTGAGTTCGTCTTCCTCATCCTGTGCTCGGTCTCGGGCGCGGTCCTGGTCCCGGCGACGAACGACCTGGTAACGCTGATCGTCGCTCTCGAGGTCGTGTCGCTGCCCACCTTCGCGCTCGTCGCTCTTCGGCGGGGCGAGCCGCGCGCGGCAGAGGCGGCGTTGAAGGCATTCATCTTCTCGATCGCCTCCGTTGCCGTCTCGCTCTACGGCATTGCCCTCCTCTACGGAACGACAGGTGCTGTGTCGTTCAACGAGCTGGCGGCGTCGACCCAGGCCAGCGGCCCCAGCCCCCTGGCCACGGCCGGGATGGTCATGCTCCTTGCCGTGGTGGCCTTCAAGATCGCGGCGATTCCCTTTCACGCCTGGGCGCCCGACACGTATCAGGGTGCGACGGTTCCGGTCGCGGCCTATCTGTCGGTCGTCTCCAAGGCCGCTGGCTTCAGCGCCCTCTTGCTGATCACCTGGACGTTCTCCGCCTGGAGCCAGGTGTGGGCGCCGGTGGTGGCGGTTCTGGCAGGCGTCACGATGTTGGGCGGCAATCTGCTGGCCCTGCGTCAGCGCCTCGCCGTCCGACTGTTGGCGTGGTCGTCGATCGCGCAAGCCGGATACATCCTGGTGCCACTGGCGGCGGTCGCCGGCCGATTGGAGTGGGGGCCCGGCGTCACGAACGCGGTGGTGGGCTACCTCGTCGCGTATGCCGCGATGAACCTCGGGGCGTTCGCAGTCGTCGCCGTGGTCGCCCGCCGAACCGGCGCAGTCGACTGGGCCGACTACCGCGGCCTGGCGCGGAGGAGTCCTGGCCTGGCGGTGGCCCTGGCGCTCTTCCTCGCGAGCCTCGCCGGTCTGCCGCCGGGATTGATCGGCCTGCTGGTGAAGGTGCGTGTCCTGATCGTCCCAGTCGGATCGGGGGTCTGGTGGCTTGCCGCAGTCATGGCGGTTGCCACCGTGATTGGGCTCGCCTACTACCTGGCCTGGGCGGCTCAGCTGTTCCGGCAGCCCGACTCCGAGGCCCGGCCCTCTGTCGCCGAGCCGGAAACTGGATCGTGGACGTCGATCGTGGCCGTCGCCATCTGTCTGGCTCTGACGGTCACCTTCTCGATCGCTCCCTCGTTGGCCCTGGGGCTGGTCGACCGGTTGTGACGTGCTTGGGCAGGGGAAGCAGGCGAGTGGTAGTAGTTGACCCATGAATCGGTCGCTGAACGGCATCAAGACGGCGTTCCTGCTCGGCCTGATGGCGGCCGTCATCATGGTGATCGGTGTCTGGCTGGGTGGCACCACGGGGCTGATCATCGCCTTCGTCATCGCGCTGGGAATGAACGCGTTCTCATACTGGAACAGTGGCTCGCTTGCGATTCGTGCGATGCATGCCCAACCCGTCAGCGAGGCGGAGCAGCCGGCGATGTACCGCATCGTCCAGAACCTCGCGATGCAGCAGCGCCAGCCCATGCCGCAGCTGTATCTGTCTCCCACGATGTCTCCGAACGCATTCGCCACCGGGAGAAACCCGCAGAACGCCAAGGTGTGCTGCACCGAGGGCATCCTCCAGCTGTTGGATGAACGCGAGCTGCGGGGCGTCCTTGCCCACGAACTGGCACATGTCTACAACCGCGACATCCTCATCGCCTCCGTAGCAGCCACGATGGCGTCGGTCATCGTGTTCGCGGCGCAGTTCGCGTGGCTGCTTCCGATCGGGGGAGACCGCCAGCGGGGAAACATCTTCGGAGCACTTGCCCTGATGATCCTTGGTCCGATTGCCGCCTCGTTGATCCAGTTCGCCATCAGCCGCTCCCGTGAGTTTCAGGCCGACGAGTCCGGTGCGCAGTACACGGGCGACCCGATGGCGCTGGCATCAGCGCTACGCAAGCTCGAGCAGGGAACCCAGGTGGCACCGTTGCGCCCAGAGCCGGAGCTCGAGACCGCAAGCGCGCTGATGATCGCCAACCCCTTCCGGGTCCGCGGGATGACCAAGCTGTTCTCGACGCACCCTCCGACCGCCGACCGGGTGGCTCGGCTCGAGGAGATGGCCGGCTACCGGTGATTGACTAACTGATCAGTCAGTCAGTAGCATCGAAAGACTGACCTGGGAGGTTCGAATGGCTCAGCGGTACGACGCCGTGGTCATCGGGGGCG
>JAHELE010000017.1 GCA_024644345.1 Actinomycetes bacterium
TGGGCGGGTGTGCTGAAGAGCCGGAGCTGAGCTTGCGTGCGCGGCCAGATCGGCACTCGAACCTATCGAGCAGCGAGGCGTTGCAGGGACGTGGGGTCAGCGGTGGCGGGGTCCAGCGCGTTCGTGGCGCTCACGCGGAACGATCCGCTGAGCGAACCGTTCGGTCGGTGATCGACCGCGGACCACGTCCGACAGCCACCATGCCCGACTGGACCAGCTCTTTGACGCCGAACGGCTCAAGCACCCGGAGCAATGCCTCCAGCTTGTCGGCGTTTCCGGTCGCCTCGATGACCACGGAGTCTGTGGCCACGTCGACCACCTTCGCCCGGAAGAGCTGCACGGTCTCGAGCACCTGCGACCTCGACTGGGCATCAGCGCGAACCTTGACCAGCAAGAGCTCGCGCTGGATTGCGGTGTCGGGATCGAGCTCCACAATCTTCAATACGTTCACGAGCTTGTTCAACTGCTTGGTGACCTGCTCCAGCGGGAGGTCGTCGACGTTCACGACGATGGTCATGCGCGACATCCCGGCGTGCTCGGTCGGCCCGACCGCGAGCGACTCGATGTTGAAGCCACGTCGCGAGAAGAGGGAGGCGATCCGGGCGAGCACACCTGGTTGGTCCTCAACCAGGACAGAGAGCGTGTGTCGGGTCATCACAGTTCGTCCTTGTCCCAGTCAGGCGCCATGTCGCGCGCATATTTGATCTCGTCGTTGCTCGTGCCGGCCGCCACCATCGGCCACACCATCGCGTCCTTGTGCACGACGAAGTCGACCACCACCGGACGGTCATTGATCTCCATCGCCTTCTCGATGGTCGCATCGACGTCGTCCGCTGTCTCACAACGAAGCCCGGCAGCGCCATACGCGTCGGCGAGCGTGACGAAATCGGGGATGCGCACCGAGTGCAGGTCGGTGTTGGAGTACCTCTCGTTGTAGAAGAGCGTCTGCCACTGCCGCACCATGCCCAAGCTGCTGTTGTTGATGATCGCCACCTTGATCGGGATGTCGTTGATGGCGCAGGTCGCGAGCTCTTGGTTGGTCATCTGGAAGCAGCCGTCGCCGTCGATCGCCCAGACCGTGGCATCCGGACGCCCGACCTTTGCTCCCATGGCGGCGGGGACGGCGAAACCCATGGTGCCGAGGCCCCCGGAGTTCAGCCAGCTCCCCGGGTGCTCGTACTTCACGAACTGAGCAGCCCACATCTGGTGCTGTCCAACGCCTGCGGTGTAGAGGGCATCGGGGCCAGCGATCGCCCCCAGTCTTTCGATCACGTACTGCGGGGCCAGCTCGCCGTCGGTAGGAGGGGTGTACCCCAAGGGGTAGGTACTGCGCATCCGCCCGAGGGTGTCGCGCCATGCGTCGTAGTCGCCCACGCGTCCCGCCGTGTGTTCAGCGCGAACCGCCCCGATCAGCTCGGTGATGACCTCTTTGGCATCCCCGACGATCGGGACATCGGCCACTCGGTTCTTGGAGATCTCGGCCGGGTCGATGTCGGCATGCACGACCGTGGCACCAGGAGCAAAGGTGTCGAGGCGTCCGGTGACGCGGTCGTCAAAGCGCGCACCGAGCGCCAGGATCAAATCGGACTTCTGCAGTGCGCCGACCGCTGCGACCGTTCCGTGCATTCCGGGCATGCCCATGTGCAGCGGGTGGCTGTCGGGGAACGCCCCCCTCGCCATCAGGGTCGTGACCACCGGGATCCCGGTCATCTCGGCGAGCAGCAACAGGTCGGTGGACGCTCCTGCTGCCAGCACGCCGCCACCCACGTACAGCACCGGCCGGCGCGCCTCGACGACCAGGCGGGCCGTCTCGCGCACCTGCTTGCTGTGCGGCTTGAGGACCGGTCGGTATCCGGGAAGGTCGATGGTGGCCGGCCACTCATAGGGCGACTTCGCCTGCAGTACATCCTTGGGGATGTCGACGAGCACTGGGCCCTTGCGACCGGTACCGGCGATGTGGAAGGCCTCGGCGATGGCACGTGGGATCTGCGCCGGATCCTTGACCAGGAAGCTGTGCTTGGTGATGGGCATGGTGATGCCGCGAATGTCAGCTTCTTGAAAGGCGTCGGTACCGATTGACGCGCTGACCACCTGACCGGTGATCGCGACCATCGGGGTCGAGTCCATGTACGCGTTCGCGATCGGCGTCACGAGATTGGTGGCGCCGGGCCCGGATGTCGCCATGCACACTCCGACTCGGCCGGTGGCCATGGCGTATCCCTCGGCGGCGTGACCGGCCCCCTGCTCGTGGCGGACCAGGATGTGGCGGATCGAGGAGTCGAAGAGGGGATCGTACGCGGGCAGGATGGTGCCGCCCGGGATGCCGAACACAGTGTCGGCTCCGACGTCCTCGAGAGCCTTGACCAGGCTCTCTGCGCCCGACAGCTGCGGGCCGGAAGCCTCCGTGGCTCCTGTCGACTCACTCATCGTCATCTCCAGCAACTCGTTCGACCATCAAAAAGCCCCTCGGACCCTGGGCGGGTGAGGGGCGCGCGCGGCTCGAGCGGTGCGGGTTAGGCCGCGCGCCACCGAACTACGACAATCTTCTGCATGTGCTCAGAGTGAGGCATGAGCCGGTGATGGTCAAGTGGTGACCCGCCGAGTCTCAAGATGCGGACCGTGCCCATCGGCCCCTCGCGGGTCGCGCGTGCGCCCGAGAAGGCCAGGACCAGCGCGGTCACCCCGCCGGCCGCGGAATGGCTAGCGACGTGGTCATGACCCAGGGCCGCTCGGGCACCTCACCTTTGGCCTCCGGCCGGTCTACCTCGGAGGTACATACCCTGTCTTTCCCTCTTCGCTTGTCGGCCCGATCAGCCGCAGACCGCTCCTTCGGCGGCCGAACCCACCAAGCGCGCGTACTTTCCCAGGACGCCCTTGGTGTAGCGGGGCTCCTTCGGCTTCCAGCCAGCCCGCCGGGTGTCGAGCTCGGAAGCGTCGACCAGCAGGTCAAGCGTCCGCGCAGCCATGTCGAGCCGGATCCGGTCGCCGTCTCGCACGAAGGCGATCGGCCCGCCGTGCGGCGCCTCAGGGGCCACGTGGCCGATGCAGAACCCGGCCGTGGCCCCGGAGAACCGACCATCGGTGACCAGCATGACGTCCTTGCCGAGGCCGGCGCCCTTGATCGCGGCGGTCACCGCGAGCATCTCGCGCATCCCGGGGCCACCCTTGGGTCCCTCGTAGCGGATCACGACGACATCTCCTGCCACCACGTGCCCGTGGGTGACGGCGCTCATGGCGTCCTTCTCGTCGTCGAACACCTTCGCTGTTCCCTCGAAGACCGGCTGGTCGACGCTCGCTGCCTTGATCACGGCACCCTCTGGCGCGAACGAGCCCTTGAGCACGAGCAGGCCACCGGTTGGGTGGATCGGTGCGGAGGCTGGATGCAGGATCTTCCCGTCCGGTGCGGGCGGGTCGAGCTCAGCCAGGTTCTCGGCGACGGTCCGACCAGTCACCGTCATCGCGTCACCGTGCAGCAGCCCGGCGTCGAGCAGCTCACGCATGACGACAGGGACACCGCCGATCCGGTCGATGTCGTTCATGACGTAGCGGCCGAACGGCTTGACGTCGGCCAGGTGCGGCGTGCGGTCACCGACGCGGTTGAAGTCGTCGATCGTGAGGCCTACCTCGGCCTCACGGGCAATAGCGAGCAGGTGGAGCACGGCGTTGGTCGACCCACCGAGCGCCATGACGACGGCGATTGCATTCTCGAACGCCTGCCTGCTCATGATGTCGCGCGCGGTGAGCCCCTGCCGCAGCAGCTCCACGACCGCCTCGCCGGACCGGAAGGCGTACTCGTCGCGCCGTCGGTCGACCGCGGCCGGGGCGGCGCTGCCGGGGAGCGACATCCCCAGCGCCTCACCGACGCTGGCCATCGTGTTGGCCGTGAACATGCCGCCACAGGCGCCCTCACCCGGACATGCCTGACGCTCGATCTCGTCGAGCTGGTCGCGGGAGATGCGCCCAAGCGCGCAGGCGCCGACGCCCTCGAAGGCGTCCTGGATCGTGACGTCCTTGCCGTCTACCTGACCAGGCAGGATCGAGCCGGCATAGACGAAGACATTTGCCAGGTCGAGCCGCGCGGCGGCCATGAGCATGCCGGGCAACGACTTGTCGCACCCGGCGAACGTGACTGAACCGTCGAGACGTTCGGCGTGCATCACAGTCTCGACCGAGTCCGCGATCACCTCGCGGCTGACCAGCGAGGCGCGCATTCCTTCGTGCCCCATCGAGATGCCGTCAGATACCGAGATGGTGCCGAACTCCATCGGAAAGCCGCCAGCAGCGAAGACGCCCTCTTTGGCCTTGATCGCCAAGCGCTTCAACGACATGTTGCAGGGAGTGATCTCGTTCCAGCTGGATGCGATTCCGATCTGCGGCTTCTCCCAGTCGTCGTCAGTCATCCCCACGGCACGCAGCATCGCCCGGTTCGGCGCGCGCTCCATTCCGTCAGTGACATCACGGCTGCGCGGCTTGAGATCGGGCGTCTCGCTCATGCCGGAAGCCTACGGGTGGCCCACACGTCGCGGACTGGGTGGCCCAGCCGCTGGGCGCGTCTCTCGTACTTGGTGACGGGGCGGTCAACGACACCCGGGATCGCCGAGTCGGTCACGTGACGCGGCGCGAAGTCCGCATAGGGGTTCGCCAGCCGCGGTTCGGCGTCCACCACCTCCAGCATCTGGGTGGCGTAGCTCTCGTCGTCCGTGGCGCAGTGGACGAAGCCACCGGGCGCAAGTCGATCCACCAGCAGCGCCATGAACCCAGGCTGCACGAGTCGACGCTTCTGGTGCCGCACCTTGGGCCAGGGGTCCGGGAAGTAGATCCGGGCCCCGGCCAGCGATCCACGCGCCACCCGTTGCTCGATGAACACCACCGCGTCTCCGAGCACAGCTCGGACATTGGTCAGCCCCTCCCGCTCCCCGGCGCGGAGCAGCGTCGCGATACCGCGGGTGTGCACATCGATCGCGACGATGTCGACTTCCGGGGCGGCCGCTGCCTGGATCAGCGAGCTCTCTCCCATGCCGCACCCGATGTCGAGCACCACCGGCGCGGTCCGCCCGAAGACGTCGTCGAAATGGAGGAGACCTCCGGTCGGGTCGAGCAGCCAACGCTCGCCGGTGTCCAGCAGGGCCTCGCGGTGGCGGTCACTCAGGCGTCCTCTCCTGGCGTGGTAGGTACGGACGCGCTGCGAGGCGGGGTCAGCCACCGGCGACAGAGGGAAGGACCAGCACCACGGCATTGTGGCCGAGCACGGTCGCTGTTCCGGCTCCACCCCGGACGTCAGCACCATCGGCATAGACATTGACGTGACGGCGCAGGTGGCCGGACTCCGTCCGCAGTCGGCGCACCAGATGCGGATGCACACCGGCGACCAGATCGAGCAGGTCATCGACCGTGGGGTCGGCGCGGTCCATCTCGACGGCGAGGGTTCGCCGCCCGCCGGCCACGTCTGCCAGTACAGAGGGGATTTCCAGAGTGACTCGAATAGTCATGACAGGACTGCAGCCCGCACGCAGAGCACGTCTGGCAGGTGGCTGACCAGCTGGTGCCAGTTGGCCCCTTCATCTCGGCTTCCCCATACCTCGCCAGAGCGCGTTCCGAGGTACAGACCGGCCGGGTCGGCGGCGTCGGTCGTCAGGGCGTCCCGCAGCACGATCGTGTGAAACCCGGACTCGGGCAGCCCGGTCGACGAGTCACTCCATGCCCGCCCGCCGTCGACGCTGCGGTAGACGCCGGCCCGTCCGTCAACCGGGAACCGGCTCATGTCGGCCGACAACGGGAACGCGAAGAACGCACCGCCAGGTCCGGGCGTCCTGGTCAGCCCGAAACCGAAGTCCGCCGGTAGACCCTCCATCGCCTCCTGCCAGGAGGCACCCCCGTCACCGCTGCGGTAGACACCCCCATGGTTCTGGAGCACCAGGACGTCCGGGTCCTGGGTGTCCCGCACGACCTTGTGGACGCACTGGCCGTACTCGGGTTCGTCGTCGGGCATGAACGACACGCGCACCCCCTTGTTGGAAGGGTTCCACGACTGGCCCGAGTCGTCGGTGACGTAGACGCCGCCGGTCGACATGGCGACCATCACCCGGTTGC
Organism: Actinomycetes bacterium; assembly: GCA_024644345.1. GTDB lineage: Bacteria > Actinomycetota > Actinomycetes > JAHEKZ01 > JAHEKZ01 > JAHEKZ01. Next base: position 6,091 of record JAHELE010000017.1, read on the forward strand.
TGTCGTCGGGGTGCGGCAGCACCGTGTGCAGGCACTGGCCGCCGGCCCCCGGGCGCCAGTCTGGTCGGTGCGGGTGGTCCCAGAGGGGTCGGTTGAGGGTAAAGGTTCGCCCGCCATCGTCCGAGCGGAACAGCGCCGACGGTTCGACGCCTGCCCACACCTCGTCGGGACGACTCGGCGGGCCAGGCTGCAGCTGCCAGATCTGCTCCACGTCGGCACCGGCATCGGCCGGAAAGGCAATCGACCCACCGAGCTCTTCGGTCCACGACTGGCCTCGGTCGTCGGAGGTGAACACCGCGGGGCCAAAGTGCTCATTGCGCCCGCCCGCGAGAAGCCGCACCGGAGAGCGACGGGAGTCGATGGCAACGGCCGCCACGGCCGCCATCGAGAGGTGCGGGCCCTCCCACTCCCAGTTGTCACGGTCGGGCGACCACCCAAGGAAGAGTCCCTTCTTGGTGCCTACCGCCAACATGACCTGCACGATCCGCAACCTCCCCAGCCTGCCCCCGCGTCGGTCAGTCTGGCCCTTGCTCCAGTGCGGCGACAACCCCTTGCGCGATTCGGGTATCAGCCTGCGCGCACGACGTTGTCCAGTGGCTGGCCGGCCGCCAGTCGATCGAGCTGCGACTGGAGCAGTTGCCAGGCACGAGGCATGAAGGCCGACGTGTCTCCCCCGACGTGGGGTGTGATGAGGATGTTCGGTGCGCGCCACAGCGGATGGCCAACAGGAAGCGGCTCGGGGTCCGTCACATCGAGGGCCGCGCGCAGGCGTCCCGCCGAGAGCTCGACGAGCAGCGCATCGGTGTCGACAACCCCTCCCCTGGCCACGTTGATGATCAGTGCCCCGTCAGGCAGGGCCGCCAGGAACGGTGCGTCCACCAGATGGTGTGTGTCGGCGCCGTACGGCAGGGCAAGGATCACGATGTCGGCCGTAGGCAGCAGATCGGGCAGCTCGCTCACCCCGACAACTCCTTCGCGCGCGCTTCTCGCCACCACCGTGAGGTCGACCTCGAAGGGAAGCAGTCGCGCCGCGACCGCCGATCCCACCGACCCCGCACCGAGCAGCAGCACTCGCCGATCGGCGAGCGCATCGTGTCGAGCGTGCAGCCACGCACCCTCGTCCTGTGCGCGCACGAACCCCGGAAAACCTCGCAGTGCCGCAATGGCGAGCCCGACCGCCAGCTCGGCGGTGCTCGCATCGTGGACGCCGGCCGCGTTGCAGAGACTCACACCGTCGGGCAGGTGGGCCAGAACGTCGTCGACGCCCGCAGTCAGCGTCTGCACGATGCGCAACGCGGACATGTCGGCGAAGACCTCGAGAGTGCTCTCCGGACCCATGTACTCGGGGACGTAGAACGTGACCTCACGCACCGTTCGCGGCAGCGGCTGACCGCTTCGCCACACCTCGACGTCCAGCTGCGGCGGAACGACCAGATTCTGGGACCAGTCGTCCTCGGGGAGCCAGACCAGGGTCATGCCGGTCACCGTAGCCCGCGCGCCGAGTGAGCGGCGAGGCCCCATGATGGAGTGGTGAGCGTGCCGAGCGACCCGAGATCCCGCAGCCGGTCGGTCGCGATGGTCATCGGCTTGGTCGTCGTCATCGCCCTGATCTCCCTGGTCGCCACCCGTTGGAAGGTGCTTCCATGGGTGCCGGACGCGTCGACGGTCGGAGCGGCATCACCGTCAGAAGCAGCCGCTGCCCCGCCCACGGTCGCAGGCCCCGTCGATCTGGCCACCGGTCTTCAGGTGCCGTGGGGACTGACATTTCTTCCGGATGGCCGGGCACTCGTCGGTGAACGGCCCAGCGGTGATGTCTCCGTGATCACGATTGAGGGTGACATGGAGCCGGTCGGCACCGTTCCCGGAGTCGCCGACGACGGCGAGGGCGGACTGCTCGGAATTGTCGCATCGCCCACTTTCCGCGACGACTCGTTCGTGTACGCCTACGTCACCACGAACACCGACAACCGGGTGGTGCGAATGCGTCTGAAGGACAGCCGCCTGGCGGGAGCGCAGGCGATTCTCACCGATATCCCCAAGAACTCGTTCCACGACGGCGGGCGGCTGCTCTTCGGACCCGACGGGATGCTGTATGTAACGACTGGTGACGCGGGCGATCCGGAGCAGGCCCAGAACCTGGCATCCCTTTCGGGGAAGATCCTGCGGATCACGCCGGACGGAGGCATACCTGACGACAACCCGTTCTCCGGCTCACCGGTCTGGAGCTACGGTCACCGCAACGTCCAGGGCTTGGCCTTTGACGACGCCGGGCGGCTGTGGGCCACCGAGTTCGGATCGTCGGCCTACGACGAGCTCAACCTGATCGAAGCAGGCGCCAACTACGGATGGCCGGTGGTCGAGGGTGCGGGGGGCCAAGCCTCCGACGACCAAGGCTTCGTCGATCCGCAGGTCACCTGGCCGACCAGTGAGGCATCCCCGAGCGGGCTGGCCTGGAGGGACGGCGTCCTGTACATGGGGGCTCTGCGTGGGGAACGGCTATGGGAGGTGCCCGTGACTGGAGCCGTTGCCCACGAACCGACCGCTGCCCTCGACGGCGAGCTCGGGCGGATCCGAACGGTGATGGTCGCCCCCGATGGCACGCTCTGGCTCACGACCAGCAACACCGACGGACGCGGCAGCCCCCGCGCTGACGACGATCGAGTCGTGAGCGTCCCGGTGGGCTAGCGGTCGCTAGACGCCCGTCACCCGTTCGAGGATCAGCTCGCGCACCCGTGCGGCGTCGGCCTTGCCCGACGTCGCCTTCATCACCGCACCGACAATGGCTCCCGCCGCTTGCACCTTGCCGTCACGGATCTTGTCAGCGATGTCCGGCTGGGCGGCCAGGGCGTCGTCGATGGCCTCCATTAGCGCTCCGTCGTCCGAGACCACTGCCAGCCCACGGCTGGCGACCACCTCGTCGGGGCCACCCTCGCCGGCGAGCACACCCTCGATCACCTGACGAGCCAGCTTGTCGTTCAGAGCGCCTTCAGAGGTGAGCACGATGATCCGGTTGACGTCGGCCGGGGTGATCGGCAGCACGGCGACGTCGAGCCCTCGCTCGTTGGAGATCCGGGCGATCTCACCAGTCCACCACTTGCGCGCGTCAGCGGGGTCTGACCCGAGCGCCACCGTCTGTTCGACGAGGTCGAGGGCACCGGCGTTGATCAGCGACTGCATGTCGTGCTCGGACAGCCCCCACTCCTGTCGAATGCGCGCGCGCTTGAGCAGCGGTGACTCGGGGAGCGTTGCACGGAGCGCCTCGACCCAGGCCTCGTCCGGCGCCACCGGCGTGAGGTCTGGCTCAGGGAAGTAGCGGTAGTCCTCGGCCTCCTCCTTCACCCGACCTGAGGTCGTCGACCCGTCGTTCTCGTGGAAGTGTCGAGTCTCCTGCACGATCGTGCCGCCCGACGACAGGACCGCGGCCTGGCGTTGGATCTCGAACCGCACGGCACGCTCGACCGAACGGATCGAGTTGACGTTCTTGGTCTCAGTTCGCGTACCGAACTCCGAACGCCCACGGGGCTTGAGCGAGAGGTTCGCGTCGACCCGCATCGAGCCCTGGTGCATGTGAGCATCTGAGACCCCGAGGGCGACGATGAGCTCGCGCAGCTCGGTGACGTAAGCGCGTGCGACGGCTGGCGCCAGAGCGGGCACGACCTCGATCGGCTTGGTCACGATCTCGATCAGTGGCACGCCAGCGCGGTTGTAGTCGATCAACGAGTAGTCGGCACCGTGGATGCGCCCGGTCGCTCCCCCCAGGTGCGAGATCTTGCCGGTGTCCTCCTCCATGTGCGCACGTTCGATGCCGACGGTGATGGACTGCGGACCGTCGTCGGTCTCGACGACGATGTCGAGTGCGCCGTCAAAGGCGATCGGCTCGTCGTACTGCGATGTCTGGAAGTCCTTGGGCATGTCGGGGTAGAAGTAGTTCTTTCGAGCGAACCGTGACCACGGGGCGATCGAGCATCCGAGAGCCAGGCCGATGCGGATCGCCGACTCGACTGCCTTCTCGTTGACCACCGGCAGCGCGCCGGGAAGCCCGAGGCACACGGGGCAGACCTGCGTGTTCGGCGCGGCCCCGAATGCAGTCGGGCAGCCGCAGAACATCTTCGTGTGCGTGTTGAGCTCGACGTGTACCTCAAGACCCATCACCGGGTCGAAGGTCGCGATGGCGTCCTCGAAAGACATGAGCGCATCACGTGATGTTGTCGTCACGCCGCACCTCCCTGCACCAGCTCGGGAACTCGATCCAGCAGCGGTCCGCCCCAGCGCTCCTGCAGCGCCGACTCGAGGGCCGCTCCTACCCGGTAGACCTGCTCATCGCGCTGCACCGCCGCCATGAGTTGGACCCCCACTGGTAGGTCCTCGTCACCGAGGCCGGCCGGAAGGCTCATGGCCGGACCGCCGTAGAGACTGGACGGAAGGGTCGCCAGGTCTGCCTTGTACATGGCGATGGGATCGTCGGCCCGCTCTCCGATCGGAAAAGCAACTGTTGGCGTGGTGGGCGAGAGCAGGACGTCGACATCCCTGTACGCCGCCTCAAAATCACGCCGGATCAGTGTGCGAACCTTCTGGGCCTGACCGTAGTAGGCGTCGTAGTAGCCGGCCGAGAGGGCGTAGGTGCCTAACATGATGCGGCGCTTGACCTCGGGGCCGAAGCCCTCGGCCCTCGTGATGGCCATCACCTGCTCGACGCCGTTCGCTCCATCATCCCCGGCACGCAACCCGTAGCGCATGCCGTCGAACCGCGCGAGGTTGCTCGAGCACTCGCTGGGCGCGATGAGGTAGTACGCCGGCAGCGCATAGTCGAACGAGGGGCACGAGACCTCGACGACATCGGCGCCCATGGACGTCAGGAGCTCTACCACTTCGTCGAACCTGGCCTGGACGCCTGGCTCGTACCCCTCACCCTGCAGCTGGCTGACAACGCCCACCTTCAGGCCGTCGACTCCTCCCAGCTCACCCCGTGCGGCCGCCACCACTGGCGGAACGGGTGCGTCGATCGAGGTGGCGTCCTTGGGGTCGTGACCGGCCATCACCTCGTGCAGCAGCGCGGCGTCGAGCACCGTGCGGGCAAACGGGCCGCCCTGGTCCAGGGAGGAGGAGAACGCGACCAGTCCGTAGCGTGACACCGCTCCGTAGGTCGGCTTGACGCCCACGATTCCGGTCACCGCGGCCGGCTGCCGGATCGAGCCACCGGTGTCGGTGCCAATAGCGAGTGGAGCCTGCCTGGCCGCGACAGCAGCACTCGATCCGCCCGATGAACCGCCCGGGATCCGCTGGAGGTCCCAAGGATTGTGGGTGACGCCGAATGCTGAGTTCTCCGTCGATGACCCCATCGCGAACTCGTCCATGTTTGTCTTCCCGAGCACAACCACGCCTGCCTGACGCAGTCGTTCCACGACCGTCGAGTCGTAGGGCGGTCGCCAGCCGTCGAGGATCTTCGACCCGCAGGTGGTCGGCGCACCACGCATGGTGAAGACGTCCTTGAGCGCCAGCGGCACTCCGGCCAGCGGACCCAGCGGTTCACCCGCCGCGCGGGCGGCGTCGACCGCGTCGGCCGCGGCCAGCGCGAGGTTGCGGTCGATGTGCAGGAAGGCGTGGACCTGCTCGTCGGTCTGGTTGACCCGGTCGAGGTGGGCGCTGGTCACCTCGCGCGCCGTGACCTGTCCTGCCGCAACGGACGCAGCAGTCTCGGACGCGTCCAGGCGCGTCAGGTCACTCACTGCTCCTCCTCGTCAAGGATGCGCGGTACCCGAAATCGGTCGTCCTCGGCCGCCGGGGCACCAGAGAGGACGTCCCCACGCGGCAGGCACGGCACGACGACATCCGGGCGGGTGACGTTGACCACGGGAACCGCGTGCGTGGTCGGTGGAACATCGTCTGCAGCGACCTCGGCCACCCGCGCCACAGCGGCCAGGATGACCTCGAGCTGCTCGCCGTAGTGGTCACGTTCGGCGTCGGTGAGCTGGAGTCGAGACAGTCGTGCGAGATGAGCGATATCGTCGCGGTGGAGCGCAGGCATGGGTCTCCTGGCGTTGGGGCGTTCGGGATGAGCCGTGATCGCGCCTGGTGAGGGTGCAGCCGTCATCCTACGGAAGGACTCAGCCGGTGCTGTCGGCCCCTTCGGCTCCCCCACGCAGTACCCGGAGGGCAGGCTGCTGTGACGGAAGACGACGCAACCATGCCGTCGCTTTGTCGGAGTCCAGGGGACGACTGATGTACCAACCCTGGGCAGCATCGCACCCGAGCCCCTGCAGAAGTTCCCACACCTGTTCGGACTCGACGCCCTCGGCAACCGCTGTCATGCCGAGGCCGTGGGCGAGGTCAACGATGGATCTGACAATCGTCACGTCACCAGGGTCGGCTGTCAGTCGGGAGACAAAGGACCGGTCGATCTTGATCTCGGCGATCGGAAGCTTCTTGAGCAGCACCATCGAGGAGTACCCCGTGCCGAAGTCGTCGAGAGAAGCAGCGACACCCAACCGGCGCAGAGCGTTGAGTGTGGAGGTGACCTCAGCGGAGTTACGGGTCAGCACCCGTTCGGTCAGCTCCAGTACCAGCAAGGACGCTGGCAGGTCGTGCCGTTCGAGGGCACTCGCGACAACCCCGAGAAGGTCGCGTCCGTTGAGGTCACGCATCGAGACGTTGACGGCCACCGGAACCTCGAGGCCAGCTGTCCGCCACCGCGCAACCTGGGCCAACGACTCATCGATCACATGCTCGGTGAGGGGAGCCATGAGCCCGGAGTGTTCGGCCATGGGGATGAACTCGTCCGGCATGACCAGACCCCGCTGCGGGTGGTGCCAACGCACCAGCGCTTCGACGCCAACCACATTGCCAGAGCTGAGGGACACCTTCGGTTGGTAGTGGACGCGCAGCTCGCCGTTCTGCAGGGCGTGTCGCAGACCACCTAGGAGGGCGAGCCGACTGGCTGAGTTGCGGTCGCGGTCTGCGACGTAGATCTCGACGCCGGTGCGCTCCTCTTTTGCCAGGTACATGGCGACGTCAGCCCGCCGCACGATCGGGTCGACGTCTTGGCCGTGCACGGGGTAGACCGCCACGCCGACACTGGCTTCGAGCTCGAAGAGCATCCCCTCCACATGAAAGGGGCGGGTCAGCGCTTGACGAACCCGATGCGCCACCTCGACCGCAGCGTCGGAGTTCCGTACCGGATCAAGCAGGATGGCGAACTCGTCACCACCCAGACGCGCCACGATGTCGTTCGGCCTCAGCGCGCCCTCAATCCGTTGGGCGACGACCGCCAGCAGCCGGTCGCCCACCTGGTGCCCGAGCGTGTCATTGACCTCTTTGAACCGGTCGAGGTCGAGCAGGCAGAAGGCCACATTGGTATCCAGGCGCCGCGCCTCGTCCAGCCGAGAGGCAAGCTCGGCAAGAATCATCTTCCGGTTGGGTAGGCCGGTAAGGGAGTCGTGGAGCGCCTGATGCTCCTTCTCTCGTGAGATCGACGCCGTCTTGCGCACGGCATAAAGGGGCAGCAGGAGCAGCGGCATGAAGGCGGGCTCGGCCGACACGAAGACGACGATCGGAGCGACCGCAAGGACCGCGATGGTCGTAAAGAAGTAGTACGCGAAGTCGTCGAAGAAGTCGTCGGCAAAGGTTCGCCCCGGATCGGCAAGCAACGAGAAGAGAGTGTTGTTGACGAAGAAGAAGGTGAGCCAACCGGCCACCATCCAGGTGAGGTCGACCGGCTGCAGTGCCGCGAGCGGCTCGACGAGCGTGGGGGTCGGCTGATCGGTGGCCCGGAACCACAGCCCCATCACCAGTGCCGCCGAGCCGAGGCTCAGGGCGAACTGGCCGATGTTGTACGGCACCTTCCATGGCGGTTTACGCTTGACCAGCTCGGACACGAGAGTGGCGCACGAGATCAGCGCGATCGCCGGCCACGGGCCGTAGAGATAGAGGACGGCGAAGGTGAAGGCGTCGCTCGTGGCGACGCCTTGGCTGTCGTACCCGCTGCCGATGATCACCGGACTGAACTCGAAGAGCAGCAGCAGGCCAGCGATCACCCAGAAAGCCGCGTCCGCCTCAGGCAGCGCCGGGATGGTCTGCGCCACGGCGTAGCCGACCAGGAGCAGACCGCCAGCCACCGAGACCCACCACCCGACAGCAAACATCGACGGCCGGAGGAGGCTCGGGTGATCCGGTCCCTCCCGCTCATCTGTGGCCATATCGGAGTCATCCATCGTGGTGAGGGTATCGGCGCGGTAACGATCTGTGATCACTTGACTACGAACTGTTCACCCATTCAGGTCAGCGCCTCGGGACCGTGAGCCAGCAGCCTGCCGAACTGCTGCTCGTCGATCACCGGAACGCCGAGTGACTCAGCCTTGGCCAGCTTCGACCCGGCGTTGGCCCCAGCCACGACGTAGTCGGTCTTGCTCGACACCGAACCCGACGCCTTGCCGCCGGCAGCTGTGACCGCCTCCTTGGCCTCGTCGCGAGTCATGCCGACCAGCGATCCCGTGACGACAACAGTCAGCCCTGACAACGGGGCGGGGGCACGCTCGTCGGAAACAGGGTCGGCGAGCCGGACACCGCACTCACGCCATCGGTCGACGATGGAGCGGTGCCAGTCGACGGCGAACCACTCGATGACGGACTCGGCGATGATGGTTCCGACGCCGTCGACACCGGCCAACGTGTCGTGGTCGGCCTCCATGATCGCGTCGATGGAGAAGAGCTCGCGAGCAAGTGCCTGAGCCGCGGTCGGTCCCACGTGCCGAATCGACAGCGCGACCAGGACGCGCCAGAGGGGTCGATCACGGGCCAGAGCGAGCTGGTCGAGCAGGACACTCGCATTGGCCGACAGCACCGGCCCTTCGGAGGTGGCCCGAGTGAAGAAGGGGCAGGTAATGAGGGCTTCAGCATCCAGTGCAAACACGTCTCCCTCGTCCGCGACGAGCCGGCAGTCGAGCAAGGCCACCGCCGCCTTGTACCCGAGCCCCTCGATGTCGAAGGCACCACGGCCGGAGAGGTGGAAGAGCCGCTCCCGCAGCTGCGCCGGGCAGCTGCGCGTGTTCGGACACCGGATGTCGGCGTCACCCTCCTTCTCAGGCGCCAGTGGCGTGGAGCACTCAGGACACCGCGTCGGCATGGTGAAGGGCCGCTCACTGCCATCGCGCACCTCGACAACCGGACCGATGATCTCGGGGATGACGTCCCCGGCCTTGCGAAGGAAGACTCGATCGCCGATCAGAACGCCCTTGCGCTCGACCTCGGACGCGTTGTGCAACGTGGCCATCTGCACGGTCGATCCGGCAACCCGGACCGGGGTCATCACACCGAAGGGAGTCACTCGTCCCGTTCTCCCCACGTTGACCCGGATGTCCTCGAGCGTCGTGGTGACGACCTCGGCCGGGTACTTGTAGGCGATCGCCCACCTGGGCGCCCGGGACGTGGCACCGAGCGCCACCTGATCGCTGATCGAGTCCACTTTCACGACCACGCCGTCGATCTCGTGCTCGACGGTGTGCCGGTGCTCGTTGAAGTACTCGATATAGGCCACGACATCGGCCATCGACGAGTGCACCTTGGTGTGCGGGGAGGTGGGCAGACCCCAGGACGCCATCGCCGCGTACGACTCGGACAGGGTGACGGGGTCGTACCCGGACCGGTCACCGATCCCGTGGACGACCAGCCGCAGCCCGGCCAGCTGACCGGTCGCCCGGTCAGCGTCCGCTGCCAGGCGCGCGATCCGTTGGTCGATGCGCTCGGTCGAGCGTTCGGACGCCTGCAGCTCAACCCGACGGGTCTCCGCCGCCGCCACGTCATCAAGCCTGCGGTCCACCCGTTGTCGCAACGTTCCGGCAGCAGCATTGCGTGGATTGGCGAAGGGCGTGCGTCCCTGCTCCATCACATGGGCATTGATCTCGTCGAAGGTGCTGATCGGGAAGAAGACCTCTCCCCGTACCTCCAGCAGCGACGGCACCGGAAGGCCAGGATCACTGGCTTGGAGGAGCTCGGGGATGGACGAGATGAACTGAGCGTTGGCGGTGACGTCTTCACCCACGCGGCCGTCTCCGCGCGTGGCCAGGGATGACAGTCGACCGCCGCGGTAGACGAGGTCGACGGCGAGGCCGTCGACCTTCAGCTCGCACAGCATCTCGGGCAGCAACCCGAGGCTGTTCTCGATCCGATGGGCCCACGCGGCCAGCTCATCGGCGTCGAAAGCGTTGTCGAGTGAATACATCTGCTGCAGATGCTCGACGGGATCGAACATCTCCGATCGCGCTCCCCCCACGGTGGCGGTGGGCGACTCGGTCGACACGAGATCGGGGTGGGCCTGCTCGATCGCGACCAGGCGTCGCTCCAGCTCGTCGTACTCACTGTCGGACACCGTCGGTGCATCGAGCTGGTAGTAGCGACGACGGTGCTCGTTGACCTGCTCGACGAGCGAACGGTACTCAGCCTCGACGTCGTCGTCCGCTCCCTTCATGCTCCTCCTCCGGCCCGCGTCGGCACTCTCAGTCGCCCCGAAGTCGGCTCATCAGCCGACGGACGCCAGCGTAGGACGCGGCAACGACATCTGGTGTCCCCGTGAGTCCGCAGCGGGGTGTCACAACGACGGCATGTGAGAAACGCTCAGGATCCAGACCCAATGCCAGCCGCAGGGCGTCCAGCCGGGCCAAGGCAGCGTTATCCCCCATAGCGGCGTCTGGCGGCGGGTCGACCCCGAGCCAGACAGATCCGCCTCGGTCGATCCAGGCCTCCATCGGCGGGGTCGCCTGCTCGAGCTCGATGGCGACCAGGTCCACGCTGATCGCTCCGTGCGACTGTCCGAAGCACGAGGTCAACAGCGTCCAGTCAGGATCGTCGGCACAGCTGTGGACGCTCAGCGCCACTCCGATGGAGTGCAGTTGCTCGACAACGGTCGCCAGTGCTTCGCCAGCCTCGCGCTGGGAGAGGGCCGCGATCGTTCCCCACCCGCTGGCGCGAGGAATCGTGCCAGCGGTGACAGCGGTCGCGGCCGGTTCGTCGATCTGCACGACCCACTCGGCACCGGGCACGCGACGCGACAGATCCCGCACGTGCGTGGCCAGACCTTCAGCCAGGCTGACCGACAGATCAGCGCGTGCCGAAGCGTCAGCCACCGCCGCTGTCCCACCCCGAAGCTCGAGCTGCGCTGCCAACGTGAGGGGACCGCACATCTGCAGCTTGGCCGGACCGACGTAGCCCTCCCAGCGGTCCTGCACGGCGTCGAGGTCCTCGGCCAGCAGCGAACGCGCACGCCGGACGTCGCGGCCGTCACGGCTGGTCGTCCGCCAGGCGCGACCCTCCCACTCGGCCGGCAGGTCGACCAGGATGCCGGCAGCGCGCCCCGCCATCTGCGCCCACGGACCTCGGCCGGGGAGCTCAGGAATGTGCGGAAACTCAGGGAGTGAGTCGACCACCAAGGCGGCCGCCGCTCGAGGGTCTTCCCCTGGCAGAGAGCCGATCCCCGTGGCCACGCCAGTCGGAGGATGGCTCACGAGGTAGCGGTGATCGTGGCAGACCCGCAGACGCGCGTTCGGTCGTACATCGCCAGGGTCTGGCCAGGTGCCACTCCATAGGCCGGTTCGTCGAGCACAGCCGCCACCGCATCCTGTGCATCCACGCCCGACGGCAGCCGCACCGAGGCCGAGGCGGTCTCGCCATGCGCCCGGTACTGCAGTGCCAGCCGTGCCCCGTCACGCGCGGGCCGGCCACACCACCGCACCCCCTCGGCGGCGATCTCACGTACCGCCAGGGCCTCACGCGGGCCGACCGTGACGGTGTTGCTCAGCGGCTCGATGGACAGGACATAGCGGGGACTGCGATCCGGGGTAGCGACGGTCAGGCCCAACCCCTTGCGCTGTCCGACGGTGAAGCCGAACGCCCCGTCGTGCTCGCCGAGAACGGCGCCATCACGGTCGCGGATCAGACCCTTCTGCGCTCCAAGACGAGCAGCGAGGAAACCCTGGGTGTCGCCGTCTGCGATGAAGCAGATGTCATGACTATCGGGTTTGTCTGCCACCAGCAGTCCCCTGGTGGCCGCCTCGGCCCGCACGTCGGCCTTCACCGAGCCTCCGAGAGGAAACATCGAACGGGCGATCTGCGGCGGCTCGAGCACCGCGAGCACGTACGACTGGTCCTTGTCGACGTCGACCGCCCGATGGAGCTCCGGGCCGTGCGGGCCCGGCAGGATCTGCGCGTAGTGGCCGGTGCACACCGCGTCGAAGCCGAGCGCCATCGCGCGGTCGAGCACGGCGGCGAACTTGATGTGCTCGTTGCACCGCAGGCAAGGGTTCGGGGTGCGGCCAGCCGCGTACTCAGCGACGAAGTCGTCGACGACCTCCTGGCGGAACTGGTCGGCGAAGTCCCACACGTAGTAGGGAAGGTCGAGGATGTCGGCCACGCGTCGGGCATCGCGAGAGTCCTCCAGACTGCAGCACCCCCGGGCACCAGAACGAAAGGTCTGGGGATTGCTGCTGAGCGCGAGATGAACCGCCGTCACCTCGTGGCCGGAGTCGACAGCCCGGGCGGCAGCCACGGCCGAGTCGACGCCGCCGGAAAGCGCTGCCAGGACGCGCATCCGTCGTTCACTTCCCTCGAGGCGTGGTCACCGACGAACGCGCAGCGCGAGCCCGCTCGACCACGGGACCGATGGACGCCACCAGCTCGTCGACGTCGGCGCGGGTAGAGGTATGCCCAAGTGAGAAGCGCAGCGACGACCTCGCCTCGGCCGGGGTCGACCCCATTGCGAGGAGAACGTGGCTGGGTTCGGCTACCCCTGCGGAGCAGGCCGACCCGGTCGAGCAGTGGACCCCGCGGGCGTCCAGCAGCATCAGGAGGGAGTCACCCTCACAGCCGGGGAACGACAGGTGCGCATTTCCCGGAAGGCGGTGCTCGGCGTCAAGTCGCGGATCGCCGTTGAGCCGGGCATCCGGCACCTCGGCAAGAACCCGGCTGATCAGGTCGTTGCGCAGGTCTACCGCGGACGCGCTTCGCTCGACTCGGGTGTCGATCGCCTCTGCGGTGGCGGCGGCGAAACCTGCGATCGAGGGAGTGTCGAGGGTGCCGGAGCGAACGTCACGCTCCTGACCCCCGCCGTGCACCAGCGGCGTCGGTACGACCGAGCGCCCCAAGATCAGCGCGCCCACCCCGAGCGGGCCGCCGAGCTTGTGGGCGCTCACGGTGAGGGCGTCGAGCCCGGACGCGGCAAAGTTGACCTCGAGGTGTCCGGCTGCCTGCACCGCATCCGAATGCACCGGGACGCCGAAGCCGGCGGCCGCGGCCACGCATTCGGCAATCGGCTGCACGGTGCCCACTTCGTTGTTGGCCCACATCACCGTGACCAGCGCGACCGACTCCGGATCTCGTGCGATCTCGTCGTGCACCTGTTGCGGATCGACGCGACCGACGGCGTCGACGTCAAGCCAGACGATGTCAGCGCCCTGGCTACCAGCCAGCCACTCGATCGGGTCGAGCACCGCGTGGTGCTCGACGCTGCTCGCGAGGATGCGAGGTCGGCGGCGTTCTTCCTGCCTGCTCCAGTAGAGGCCCTTGACGGCCAAGTTGTCAGCCTCGGTGCCGCCGCCGGTGAAGACCACCTCACTCGGACGCGCGCCGAACCCTGCCGCAATGACCTCACGGCCTTCTTCCACCACACGCCTGGCACGGCGCCCCGCCGCATGCAGCGACGAAGGGTTGCCGAGCTCACCGAGCTCTTTGGTGAGTGCCGCCGTCGCGGCCGGGAGCATCGGCGTCGTCGCAGCGTGATCCAGGTAGGCCATTGCCGCCCCAGTCTAGGTGAGCCTCGGTCAGCCCTTCCGCCGCGTGACCTCCTCGGTCAGCTGCGGCAGAACCGTGTGCAGGTCACCGACTACCCCGAAGTCGACCAGGTCGAAGATCGGCGCCTCGGGGTCCTTGTTGACCGCCATGATGGTCTTGGATGTCTGCATACCCGCGCGGTGCTGGATCGCCCCGGAGATGCCGTTGGCGATGTACAGCTGGGGCGAGACGGTCTTGCCGGTCTGACCGACCTGGAACTGGTGCGGGTACCACCCGGCATCGGTTGCGGCACGCGAGGCCCCAACTGCCGCCCCCAAGGCATCGGCGAGCGCTTCGACGACGCCGAACCCGTCGGGCGAGCCGACACCGCGACCTCCCGAGACCACAATCGCTGCTTCAGTGAGCTCAGGTCGTCCAGCCTTCTCCTGGGCGACGCGCTCGGTCACCTTGGCGGCCCGGTCGGCGTCGGTGACCGTGACGTCGAGATCGACGCGTCGACCCGCACCCGCGGTCGCCTCGGCGGCAACACTGTTGGGTCGCACCGCGATGATCGGAGTCCCGGTGGTGACCGATGAGTGGACCAGCGTCGAGCCGCCAAACACCGATTGCTCAGCGACGAATCCCGAAGCGACACCAACGGCGTCGGTGATGATCCCCGACCCGGAGCGGACGGCGAGCCGGGCGGCGATCTCCTTGCCCTCGGCCGTAGCGGGCACGAGCACCCCCGCGGCGCCCGAGGCCGCCATGGCAGATTGCAGCGCGCTGACCTTCGGCGCCACGACGTGGTCGTCGTACTCTGACCCAGAGGCGACGTAGATGGTGTCGGCTCCTCCCGCGGCCAGGCTGGCGACGACGTCGTCCGACACGTCGCCGATGGCCACGGCCGCCGGTTCTCCGAGCGAGCGGGCGAGGGTCAGCAGCTCGAAGGTGACCTTCTTGACGTCACCACCGGTGTGCTCGACGAGCACGAGAACTTCGGTCATGTGGTCCTCCCGGACGCGAGTGGGGCAAGTGGGGCGAGTGGGTCAGATGAACTTCTGGGCGCTGAGGAAGTCGGCGGCCTTTGCGCCGCCATCGCCCTCGTCGGTGACGACCGTGCCCGCCGCACGGGGTGGGCGCGCAGCGAACTCTTGCACCGCACTCCACGCCCCGGAGAGACCGACGACGCCGGACTCGACGCCCAGGTCGGCCAGAGTCAGCGTCTCGACCGGCTTCTTCTTGGCTGCCATGATCCCCTTGAACGAGGGGTAGCGCGGCTCGTTGACCTTCTCAACAACGCTGACCAGGGCGGGTAGTGGCGCCTCGACGACGTCGTAGCCGTAGTCGGTGACCCGTTGGATGGTGACCGTTCCGTCGGCGATGTCGACCTTGCCGGCGAAGGTCAGCTGCGGGCGTCCCGTGCGCTCGGCGACCATCGCCGGCACGACGGACATCCTGGCATCGGTGCTCTCAGAACCCATCAGCACGAGATCGGGTGCGAGCCGCTCGATCGCAGCGGCCAGGATCGCCGACGTCGCCAGGGCGTCACTGCCGTGGATCGCGTCGTCGACCACGTGGACGCCATCACCGGCGCCCATCTGCAGCCCCTTGCGCACGCTCTCGATCGCCTTGTCCGGACCCACGGTGAGAACGGTGACCTGACACTCGTCTGGCCCACCCAGCCGCTCCTGGATCTGCAGCGCCTCTTCGACGGCGTACTCGTCCAGCTCGTTGACGACGGCGTCGGCGGCATCACGATCGAGGGTGTTGTCTGCCGGGTTGAGCTTCTTCTCGGCCCACGAGTCGGGGACCTGCTTGACGCACACGACGATTCTCACGACGGCGAAGACACCTCCTGGTACCAACCTCGGTGCCCGCACAGTGGGTCGGGCCGTTGGTGTTCTGCTGATCCCACATCGGGTCAGTCACTGACTCGCCGATCAGTCTGCCAGACCTATTGGATCCAATCATCTGCAGGTCAGGGACTGGAACAGTGAGTCCCGTCACAGGATCGGGAGAGGGCCGACGGGGCCGCCGTCACCCCCTCACCTACCCTCACCACATGGACCAGCGACTACGTGCCGTGATCGACCTGTCGATCGCCGAAGCACGCGAAGGCACCGGACGCCACGAGTACGACGGGCAGATCCAGGATCTCTCCCCCGCCGGGGTCGCCGCGGGCCTTTCCCGGGTCGGTGGTGCCCCGCTCGACGATGCTCATGACGATGCGCATCTTTCGGCCTTCGAGGCGGCGGTGCGCGGACGTCTGGGCGATCTCCAGTGGCATCGTCGTAACCCGTTGATCCACATGGAAAATCTTGACCTCGCCTGCTACGACCGCGAGTACGCCCCCCGTGACCAGCGGTCCATCGCACGATCGGAGCACCTGGCGAAATGGCCCGAGGCCGTCGACATGGCGTGCGAGTCGCTCGACATGGTTCCGGCGCCGGTCGCCCGAGCACTGCTTCCGGCAGTCCGAGGTCTTGCGGGTGGCGTTCCACGCGGCGACGCCGGGGCGCCCGCGGCGCTCGCCGCACATGATCGACTAGTTGCCCATGTCGCGGCGCTCGCCGAGAACGGGGCTCCCGAAGCGGCCCTGGGGGCCGCAGCCCTCGAGCAGCTTCTGCAGAGCGATGAGGCGATCGACACCGTCAACCTGAGCGACCTCACCGAGCGCGCAGAGCGCGAGCGCGACCGGCTGTGGAACCTGATGGACGAGGGGTGCCAACAATGGGCCCCGGGAACACCCACTCGCGAGACCATCTCGACACTCCTGGGCGATCATCCGGGCGCCGATGACGTGGTCCCCGCTGCGGCCTCCGTCACTGAGGAGACGATCGCCTTCTGTCGCGACAAGGGGTGGCTGAGTCACCTCGACGGCGAGTGCCGGGTCGGGATCGCACCTCCCTCCAGACGCTGGGCGACGGCCATGCTCACCTGGGCGGGCCCCTACGAGGACGACGGCCCCTCGCACTACGACATCACCCCGCCCGAACCGTCCTGGCCGGAGTCCGAACAAGCCGAGTGGCTCACGATGTTCAGCGAGACCGCGCTGGTGTCCGTCACCACCCACGAGGTGGCGCCGGGCCACTTCGCGCACGGGCGTGCCCTACGACACGCCCCCTCGGACGTCAGACGGTCTCTGGTCGCCGCTGGCTTCGCGGAGGGCTGGGCGCACTACGGCGAGGAGCTCATGCTGGAGGAGGGCTTCCGCGCATCCGACGTGCGCTTCCAGATCGGCGTCGCTCTGGAAGCCCTGGTTCGGGTGACCCGACTCGCCTGCGCCATCGGACTGCACACCGGGGCCATGGACGTCGACGACGCCACGGCACGCTTCGCCAGCGACGCGTTGATGCCCGCGGCGACAGCTCGGTCGGAGGCCCGTCGCGGCACCTTCGACCCGTCCTACGGCGTCTACACCTGGGGCAAGTGGGTGATCCGCGACACTCGCGAAGAGGCGCGTCGCCAATGGGGGTCGGACTTCTCGCTGCGACGCTTCCACGACGCGCTGCTGGAGCTCGGCTCTCCACCCCTGGGTCTGGTGCCGGCCGTACTCGCCAACGGCTGACCTCAGATCTGCGGCCAGGCGTCCGATGCACCAGGGATGCAACCGAGCGGACGCCCCACCCGCTTGAGCCCCGTCTGGTCGCCGGACTTGTAGCGGCTGTGCTCGCGCGACAGCATCGTCGGATACATGATCTCCTTGGTCGTCCCGACGTGACCGAGACCCACTGCGTGCCCGATCTCATGCAGCAGAAGTGCGCCGCGCGTCGTCCCCTTGCCGAAGCCAGGCTGGTACAGGTTGTTGTGACCGGCGTTCAGCACGACGAATCCGCGACCGATCGCCGCCTGCCACTTGCCACCGGCATCCGTCCACGCCCGCATCATCCAACCACCGACACCGGATGCATAGCCGGAGCCGCTGTTCGTGAGCAGATTCGAGCGGAACTTCGGCCGCGACTGGTTCACCCATGACACGACGATCTCGGCCGCCTTCTGTCGCGACGACCACGATTCCTTGCTTGAGTTCCTTGGGATCTCGGTGGTGCGGCCGGAGTAGGAGAAAGGAATGCCGGTGCGGTTGGAGACTCGGCGGAACGCCGCCTTCACGTCGGCGACAGCGGCCGCGCGGGCTGCGGAGGTGTTGCCTGACTGTCGCGAGTTGACGGCGTAGGTAACGGCAGGCTGGCAGGGATTCCAGCGGATGCGGTGATCTTTGCCGTTGGGGTCGGTCCAGTTCCCGACGTCGTACCCGTCCCCGGCCGCGTCAGCCGCATTGTTCGGCGTCAGCGGCGCAGACAGTCCCAACGTTGCCGCGACGGCGATCACCATCAGGGCCACCGGTCGCACTGCTCGCGAAACCATGAACGTCCTCCTCGACGAGACCTCCATTCGGTCTTCGGCGAGAGGGGCGGTCGCTGACTACTCCGGCTGGGGGAAGGGGTCGTCCAAACGGGTGAATCGAGCGGGCTCAGAACAGGGCGTTGGCGAGGCGCCGGCGCGCCTCGAGGACGCGTGCGTCGTCGTTGCCGACGAGGTCGAGCAGCTCGAGAAGGTGCGCCTTGGCCGCCTCGCGGTCGGCGTCGCTGGTGCGTTGGACCAGGGCGATCAGCCCGTCGAAGCACGCATCGACGTCCCCGGCGAGCAGCTCGAGATCGGCAACGACGGTGTGGGCCGCGACATCGTCGGTGGCCGAGGCCGTCGCTCTGGCGGCCTCGAGGTCGATGCCCTCGGTGCGTCGGAGCAGGGTGAGGCTGGCCAGTCCCTGTCGAGCCTCGGCGTGGTCGGGCTGGCGTTCGAGAATCTCGCGGTACGCAGTCTCGGCTGCATCGAGGTCGTCGCGAGCCAATGCGTCATCGGCCGCAAGCAGCGCAGGATCGTCCTCAACGTCTGGCGCGTCCGGCTCACCTGCTGGGGCGGCGCCGGACAGGGCTACCACCTGATCGAGGAAGTCGCGTACCTGGGCCTCGGGTAGCGCGCCAGTGAAGCCGGGGATGACCTGTCCCTGCCACACCACCAAGGTGGTCGGGATGCTCTGCACCTGCGCGGCGGCCGAGAGCTGAGGGTTGGCATCCACGTCAACCTTGGCCAGTACCCAGGCGCCCGCGTCTTGTTCGGCGCAGCGCTCGAGGATCGGTGAGAGCTGTTTGCAGGGGCCGCACCACTCGGCCCAGAAGTCGATGACGACCGGGACGGTCATCGAGCGTTCAAGAACCTCGGTCTGGAACGTCGCCTCGGTGACGTCGAGGACAGTAACTGGCGTTCCAGCGGCGTCCGAGGGGTCGCCCGCCGCC
This sequence comes from Actinomycetes bacterium, assembly GCA_024644345.1. Classification (GTDB taxonomy): domain Bacteria; phylum Actinomycetota; class Actinomycetes; order JAHEKZ01; family JAHEKZ01; genus JAHEKZ01. The sequence continues at coordinate 25,137 of JAHELE010000017.1, forward strand.
CGCTGGGCCCTGGTCGCCTCGGCCTTCTCGCGTGCCTGACGCTGCTGGGCCAAAGCGGCGAGATCGATCGCGCCGTAGGGGTTGAAGCCAGTGGTTCCGGGAGGGCCAGGTGTCGCAGTCATGGACCTATTCTGACGCACCGCTCAAAAGTCTGCGGGCTCGGTGTACCGGCCGAAGACCTCCGCCAGGGTGGCGCACAGCTCACCCACGGTGGCCTCCGCGCGAACGGCCGCGAGCATCGGGGGCAGCAGGTTCGCACTACCCCGGGCAGTGGTGGCCAGGTCAGCAAGCCGATCGCGCACGAGACCGGCATCCCTCTCAGCACGGCGGGCACCGAGCGTGGCGACCTGGTCGGCCTCGACCTCCTCGGTGATGCGGAGGACCTCCAGTGGCTGGGCCACCGAATTGGTGTAGGCGTTCACGCCCACCACGCGGCGTCCGCCCGTCTCGAGGCTGTGCTGGTACTCGTCTGCGGCGTCCGCGATGCGGCTGGTGAACCAGCCGGACTCGATTCCGGCGACGATTCCCGACGTCATCGTGCCGTCGCCCGACTGCGCCTCGATCTCAGCCAGCAGAGACTCGACCTCGGTCTCCATCCGGTCGGTCGATGCCTCAACGAACCACGAGCCGCCGAGCGGGTCGATGACCGAAGCGACTCCCGTCTCCTCGAGCAGGACGTGCTGCGTCCGCAGTGCTACCTCCGCCGCCTCCTCGGTCGGCAGGGCCAGAACCTCGTCGAGCGCATTCGTGTGGAGTGAGTTGGTGCCGCCGAGGATCGCTGCGAGGGCCTCGATGGTGGTACGCACGACGTTGTTCTCGGGCTGCTGGGCTGTGAGCGAGACCCCCGCGGTCTGGGTGTGGAAGCGCAACCACTGCGCCCGGTCCGTCGTCGCTCCGTAGCGGTCCCGCATCCATCGGGCCCAGATACGGCGGGCCGCGCGGAACTTGGCGATCTCTTCGAAGAAGTCGATGTGGGCGTCGAGGAAGAAGCTCAGGCGCGGGGCGAAGTCGTCCACCGCCAGACCTCGAGAGAGGCCGAGCTCGACGTACCCGAATCCGTCAGCGAGCGTGAAGGCCAGCTCTTGCGCGGCCGTCGCCCCCGCCTCGCGGATGTGGTACCCACTGATGCTGATCGGGTGGTAGCGGGGCATCTGCTGCTGCGTCCACTCCATCAGGTCCCCGATCAGTCGCAGGTGCGGCTCGGGCGGGAAGATCCACTCCTTCTGGGCGATGTACTCCTTGAAGATGTCGGTCTGCAGGGTTCCGCCCAGTGCCGCGGGTGCAATCCCCGATCGTTCGGCGGCAACCACGTAGGTGCAGAACAACGGAACCGCCGGGCCACTGATGGTCATCGACGTCGTGATGGTGTCGAGGGGGATATCGGCGAGGAGTCGCTCCATGTCGTTCGCCGAGTCGATCGCGACTCCACAGTGGCCCACTTCGCCACGGGCCATCGGGTGGTCTGAGTCCAGTCCCATCAGGGTCGGCATGTCGAACGCGATGCTGATCCCGTCGCTTCCTCCCGCGAGCAGACGATGGAAGCGTGCGTTGGTGTCGGCTGCGGAGCCGAAGCCCGCGAACTGCCGCACCGTCCACGGCTTCCCGAGGTACCCCGTCGTGTAGATGCCCCGCGTGAAGGGATATTCGCCCGGCCAGCCGATGCGTTCGAAGCCGGGCCACGTGTCAGCGCCGACGCTGTCGGGGGCGTACACGGGATCGAGCCTCGCACCCGAGAGAGTCGTCCGGGGTTCGTCGTCGTGCTCGCGATCGGTTGTCTGCGTCCAACGCTGCCTGAACCTGCGGCGACCCTCGGCCACGTCGTCAGCGTCGTCAGCGCTCAAGGCGTTCCTCCCTCGCGAGGCGGGCAGTGCCCGGATGCAGGCAGGCTATCTGCTGCGGCCACACCCGGCGTGGTCCATCGCGGTGGTTAGGGACCACAATGGAGCCATGCATGTGTCCGCCAAGGTCGACTACGCGATGCGGGCGCTGCTGGTGATCGCACAGGAATCCGCCGAGACCGGCACCCTGATCAAGGGCGACCACCTCGCCTCCGAGCAGGCGATTCCGGCTCGCTTCCTCGAAGGCATCCTGCGTCAGCTGCGGCAGGCCGGCATCATCGCCAGCCAGCGCGGAGCCGAGGGTGGCTACCGCCTCGCCAGGCCGGCGTCGCAGATCACTGTGGCCGATGTCGTTCGCGCCCTCGACGGCCCGCTCGCCGACGTGCGAGGTGGCCGACCCGAGAACGCCGACTACGACGGTGCAGCCGAGCACCTTCGTGAGGTGTGGATCGCCACGCGTGCGGCGTTGCGCGGTGTGCTAGACCACGTCACGCTCGAAGACATCGCCAGCGGCAACCTGCCATCAACGGTGACCGCCCTCACTCAGGACACCGCCGCCTGGTCCTAACCCCCGTCGGGGCCATGTCACACCGGTTCGGTCATTTCGAACTAGCGCCGCACCATCTGTCCACAACTGGACGCAGCCGTTGGCAGCCTCGGGTTGGTCGCGCCACCCTGAGAAAATGGCCCGACCCCGTCTGTTCGAGATCAACGCAGTCCACGACGCCGCCAACGCCCAAGGCGGCACCATCAGCCACGCCCAGCTGGTTGCTCTTGGAGTCTCGAAAGCAACCATCAGCACCTGGACGCGTACCGGCGGACGGTGGCAACGTGTGTTGCCCGGCACCTACCTCCTTCACCGCGGAACGCCTACAGTCGACGAACGACTCAGCGCCGGTTTGTTGTATGCCGGCCCAGATGCGGTGCTGACCGGCGGACTTGGAACGCACTTGCTTGGCCTCCGAAACCTCCCCCTGCCCGTGGACTCCCTGCCCGTGCACATCCTGGTGCCAGCTGCCCGTCAGGTGCGGTCGTCCGGATTCGCCATCATCGAGCGGACACAGAGGCTTCCACAGCCACAGACTGTCCGGGGCTACCCGGTGGCGCCTTTGCCGCGTGCCGTCTTCGACGTTGGTCGCCGTCATACGTCCCGCCATGCCATCCGGGCGATAACCCTTGAGGCAGTCCAGCGCAGAATGCTTGAGATCGACGATCTCGCTGAAGAGATCCGCCTCGGGCAGAGGCAGTGGACCGCGGTCATGAGAGACGTCCTTGGCGATGCCATCAGCGGCGTCAGGTCGGTTCCTGAGGCAGGGCTGCGCGACATCGTGAACGCGAGCGACCTCCCGGAGCCGATGTGGAACTGCCGGCTTGAGACGTCCGACGGTGAGTTCATCGCCGAACCAGATGGCTACTACGCCGACATCGGCCTCGCTCTCGAGGTCGACTCTCGCGAGCACCACTACAAGCGAGCTGACAACTTCGCTGCAACGTGGAGTCGCCACGGCGTCTACAACCGTCACCGGATTCTGGCCGAACGAATCCTGCCGGAGGTCATCAGGGACAACCCCGGGTCGGTGATTGCCGCTATCCGGGCCACTCGCGTCGCCAATTTCGGACGCACTCCTCCGGACGTGCGGGTGGTCGCTGGCGAGCTCGGCGCGACTCGGGGCGTACCGCGTCACGGTAAGTGAGAGCCGAGACGAGGCAAATCGGTCGAGAACGCTGACGCAGTAAGTTCGAAATGACCGAACCGGTGTGACATGGCCCCGAATCAGGGGTGGGGCCGAATCAGGGGTGGGGCCGAGGCGGGGGTGGCGGTCTACCGGCTGAGGGTGGCTGCTGCTGTGTACGGGTCGGTTGCGCCAGAGACCACGTCCTCCGCGAGGCGGTTCAGCGTCTCGGCGTCGGCGCCCTGCGTCAACCGGGTGCGGACGTCGGCAACAACCAGTGCTTCGATCTCAGCCCTCGCGCGTCGTTGGCGACGGGTGTGGAGCTCGTCGTGCTCGACGAGGAACTCTCGGTGGCGGTCGATCTGCCCAAGCAGCTCGATGATCCCTTCACCCCGCGACGCGACGGTCTGCAGGATGGGTGGCCGCCACTGGGGCGCATCCTCACCCTCGACCTTGCGGCCTATCGCCAGCATGGTGCGCAGCTCACGGGCGGTCACGTCGGCTCCGTCACGATCGGCCTTGTTGACGCAGTAGACGTTTCCGATCTCGAGAATCCCGGCCTTGGCGGCCTGGATCGCGTCGCCCATCCCGGGAGCCAGCAGCACCAACGTGGTATCCGCCAGCCCCGCCACTTCGACCTCGGACTGCCCCACGCCCACGGTTTCGATCAGGATGACGTCGCAGCCTGCTGCGTCGAGCACCCGCACCGCCTGCGGTGCGGCCGCCGCGAGCCCACCGAGATGACCCCGCGTCGCCATCGAGCGGATGAATACCGCCGGGTCGGTCGCATGCTCTTGCATGCGGACGCGGTCACCGAGCAGCGCTCCGCCAGTGAACGGTGACGACGGGTCGACCGCCAGAACTCCCACCCTGCGACCCGACGCACGCAGCGCGGTCACCAGTCCGGATGTGGTGGTCGACTTTCCAACGCCTGGTGCGCCGGTGATGCCGACGACGTGGGCCTGGCCAGTGTGCGGCGCCAGCTCACGAGCCACCTCACCCAACAGGGAGGACTGGTCTTCGATGAGCGAGATCAGCCGTGCCACCGCCCGGGGTTCGCCGTCCTTGGCCTGAGCGACCAGAGCGGACGGGTCGGCCGCCGGCGACCGGCTCAGGCGGGTACTCGCAGGATCAGGGCGTCACCTTGACCGCCGCCGCCACAGAGTGCGGCGGCACCGATCCCGCCGCCCCGCCGCTTCAGCTCGTACGCCAGGGTCAGCGCCAGCCGCGCACCACTCATGCCGATCGGGTGGCCGAGCGCGATCGCTCCGCCGTTGGGGTTGACCTTGTCCTCGGACACACCCAACGCGCGTGCCGACACGATACCCACGGCCGCGAACGCCTCGTTGATCTCGAGCAGGTCGAGGTCGTCGACGGTCAGACCCTCGCGATCCAGAGCCTTCTTGATGGCGTTGGACGGCTGCTCGTGCAATGACGTATCCGGTCCGGCCACGATGCCGTGTGCACCGATCTCGGCGAGCCACTCCAGCCCGAGCTCTTCCGCCTTGGCCTTGCTCATCACGACAACCGCCGCAGCCCCGTCAGAGATCTGAGACGCCGACCCTGCCGTGATCGTGCCGTCCTTGCTGAACGCCGGCCGCAGCCGCCCGAGCGACTCGACCGTGGTGTCTGCCCGAATGCCCTCGTCCTCTGAGAACACGATCGGGTCGCCGCGACGCTGCGGCACCTCGACGGGGACGATCTCTTCGGCGAAGAGACCGTTCTTCTGGGCTTCAGCAGCCCGCTGGTGCGACCGGGCCGCAAAGGCGTCCTGCTCCTCGCGCGTCAGCGAGTAGCGCTCGTTGTACCCCTCGGTGGACGCCCCCATGGGCTGCCCGTCGAAGGCGTCGGTGAGGCCGTCGAAGGCCATGGCGTCGACGAGCTGCGTGTTGCCGTACTTGAATCCCTCGCGCGACTTGGGAAGGACGTGCGGCGCGTTGGTCATCGACTCCATGCCGCCCGCGACCACGATCTCGACCTCGCCGGCCCGGATCAGCTGGTCGGCGAGCGCGATGGCGTCCAGACCGCTCAGACAGACCTTGTTGATCAGGATCGACGGGACCGTCATCGGGATGCCCGCGTCGGCAGCGGCCTTCCGGACGGGAAGCTGACCGGCACCGGCCTGCAGCACCTGACCCATGATCACGTACTGGACCTGTTCGCCCGACACTCCCGCCCGGTCGAGCGCGCCGCGGATGGCCACCGACCCGAGATCGGCCGCGCTGAAACCCTTGAGTGAACCGAGCAGCCGCCCCATGGGGGTGCGGGCGCCGGCAACGATGACAGACGAGGTCATGAAATGACCCTCCCATCCGAGGTACGGGTGATCGGGGCTCAGCCTAGGGCAGCCCGACTACGACGTGAAACAGACGGACCCCCTCTCCGGCTTCCCGGTGGCGCCCTGCCACCATGTGTGCCGGACCTCGACTCCACCGAGAGGGGATCTGGAGATGACTGAGCACGACACATCCAGCCTGTTCACCGCGATCGACCATGTCGGCGTGGCTGTTGTCGATCTCGACAAGGCCATTGCCTACTACCGCGACGTGCTCGGCATGCGGCTGGCGCACGAGGAAAGTAACCCCGACCAGGGCGTCCGCGAGGCGATGATGGCCGTTGGGGACTCCGGCTCGTACGTGCAGCTTCTCGCACCACTGACGCCGGAGTCACCGATCGGTCGCTTCCTCGATCGCGATGGACCGGGTCTGCAGCAGGTCGCCTGCCGCGTTGCCGATATCGACGCAGCGTGCGCCACTCTCCGTGAACGCGGACTGCGCCTGCTCTACGACGAGCCGCGACGCGGCACGGCCGGCGCCAGAATCAACTTCGTGCACCCCAAGGACGCCGGCGGCGTCCTGCTCGAACTCGTGCAGCCGCCCGAGTCGGCCTACTAGAGTCCATTCCCTGCGACCATCCGCCCGGAGGCCGACGTGCAGCCCATGCAAGAGATCGTTGACGCCATCACTTCTGGCGAGGCGTCCTCATCCGACTTCGCGGCGCTCGAAGTGCCAGACCACTACACAGGGGCACTCCTCCGCCAGGAGGACGAGAACATGTTCGACGGGGTCGCGACGCGCGACCGCGACCCGCGCAAGTCACTGCGCATTGAGGACGTGCCGGTCCCCGAGGTCGGTCCGGGTGAGGCCCTTGTCGCCGTCATGGCGTCGTCCATCAACTACAACACCGTGTGGTCGGCCATCTTCGAGCCGGTCTCGACCTTCGGGTTCCTGCGCCGATACGGACGCACATCGCCGCTGGCCAAGCGCCACGACCTGCCGTACCACGTGATCGGCTCCGACCTGTCCGGCGTCGTCCTTCGCACCGGTCCGGGCGTGCACGTGTGGCACCCCGGCGACAAAGTCGTCGCGCACTGCCAGTCGGTCGAGCTCGAGAGCCCCCTCGGCCACAACGACACGATGCTCGACCCCGAGCAACGCATCTGGGGATTCGAGACCAACTTCGGTGGCCTCGCGCAGCTTGCCCTGGTCAAGGCGAACCAGCTGCTCGAGAAGCCCGCGCACCTGAACTGGGAAGAGGCCGCATCGCCCGGTCTGGTCAACAGCACGGCCTACCGCCAGCTGGTGAGCCGGAACGGCGCCGGGATGAAGCAGGGCGACATCGTCCTGATCTGGGGCGCGAGCGGTGGCCTTGGCTCGTACGCCACCCAGATGGCACTCAACGGCGGCGCGACTCCGGTCTGCGTTGTCTCATCACCTGAGAAGGCCGACATCGTGCGCAGCATGGGCGCCGAGCTGATCATCGACCGAAACGTCGAGGACTACCGCTTCTGGAAGGACGAGTCCACGCAGGACCCTTCCGAGTGGAAGCGGCTGGGCAGCAAGATCCGCGAACTGACTGGCGGCGATGACGTCGACATCGTCTTCGAGCACCCAGGACGCGAGACCTTCGGCGCCAGCGTCTACGTCGCACGCAAGGGCGGGACGATCGTCACCTGCGCTTCGACGTCCGGCTACATGCACGAGTACGACAACCGCTACTTCTGGATGAACCTCAAGCGCATCGTCGGGTCGCACTTCGCCAACTACCGCGAGGCGTGGGAGGCGAACCGCCTGATCCAGCGCGGCAAGCTGCACCCGACGCTGTCGAAGGCGTACCCGCTGACCGAGACAGGTCAGGCGGCCTTCGAGGTGCACCGCAACATGCACCAGGGCAAGGTCGGTGTCCTCTGCCTGGCCGAGGAGGAGGGGATGGGCGTGACCAATCCCGAGCTCAGGGCCCAGCACCTCGACGCGATCAACCGGTTCCGCGAGAAGTAGGCCACGCCCGGACGCCGAACGCCTCGTCCGAAACCCGCCGGCCGCTTGCCGCCCACCAGTGACACGATGGC